>NZ_DBHKZA010000007.1:0-52116 GCF_057314935.1 Achromobacter sp. | reverse complement strand
GGCGCTGCAGGCCGCACGCAAGCGGTGATAATGCCGGCCATGACATACCAACTACTCAAGATGGCCCACGTGGCGGCCGTCGTCGCCTGGATCGTCGGGTCGCTGTTCGTCTCCTTGTTCCTCTTGTCGTCGCAGCCGCAAGACGGCGATGACGCGCCTAAGGAACGCAAGATGCTGGGCGCGCTGCGCCGCTGGACGCTGTGGGTGACGACGCCGGCGATGGTCGTCTCCTGGATGATCGGCCTGCATCTGGCAATGACCTTCGGCTGGTTCGCCATGAACTGGATATGGATCAAGGCCGGCTTCGCCCTTGCCTTGTCCGCCTTGCTGGGCATCCAGAGCGCCGCGTTGCGCCGCATGGCTAGCGGCAGCCCGAAGCGGCCGCCGGCGGTGGATCTCTACGCGCCGTTCACCGTCATCGCCTGCGCGGTCATCGTGACGCTGGTCGTCGTCAAACCGTTCTGACGTGTTGCCGGCGGCTTATGCCGCTGGGCCATATCCAAAGATCCCCGTAATAAGGACTCAACGAAGTATTCGTTCGTGCCCGTCGGGGCCCTCCCTAGAATCGTCTCTCTCATAACTGCATTGACTGAGAGGCGATTCCATCATGACTACCCGTTTTCTAGGCGCGCGCACCGCGCAGGGCAACACCGCGCCCGTCAAGCGGACGCGCCTCGTCCTCAAAACGCTGCTGGGCGCCGTGCTGGCTTCGGCCGCGATGTTTCATGGTCCGGCGTTCTCCGCCGATCCCAAGCCCTTGAAAGTGGGCGTGCGCGGCGGGGTGGACGAGCAGATCTGGGAAGTGGTGACGCAGGTCGCCAAGAAGAACGGCCTGGCCGTCGAGCCCGTGGTCATCACGGGCACCGCCAGCCCCAACGAAGCGCTGAACAATGGCGACCTGGAAGCCAACGCCTTCCAGCACATTCCTTTCCTGAACGACCAGATCAAGCAGCGCGGCTATAAGCTGGTGCCGGTGGCGAACACGTTGATCTCGCCCATTGCTTTCTATTCCAAGAAATACAAGTCGCTGCAGGCGTTGCCCGATGGCGCCCGCGTCGGCATTCCGAACGACCCCAGCAACCAGACCCGCGCGCTGGTGATCCTGCGCGACCATGGGTTGATTACGCTGAAGGACGGGTTCGACCCGGCGACCGGCACTGCCACGCTGGCCGATGTGACTTCCAACCCCAAAAAGCTGAATTTCGTCGAAAGCGCGTCCGTCGTGCTGGCGCGTTCGCTGCCGGACGTGGACACCGCCGCCATCGTCAACAGCTTCGCCTACCAGGCGGGCCTGATCGCCACGCGCGACGGCATTGCGGTGGAGAAAAAGGAAAACAATCCTTACGTGAACATCATTGCCGTGCGCGAAAAGGACAAGAACGCGCCGTGGGTGCCCGAGCTGATCAAGGCCTACCACTCTGAAGAAGTCCGTCAGTTCATCCTGAGCAAGTACGAAGGCTCCGTGATCCCGGTTTTCTGAGATGCAGCACGAATTCTCCCGCCCCGGCCCGTCGGCAGCGGCCGGGTCGTCGCCGGGGCCGGACGCCCATATCGTTTTCGACGGGCTGCAAAAGCGTTATCAAAGCCCGCAGGGCGCGGTGGCGGCGTTGTCCGACGTGTCGTTCTCGGTGGCGCGCGGCGAGGTCTTCGGCATCATCGGGCGCAGTGGCGCGGGCAAGTCCACCCTGTTGCGATCCATCAACATGCTGGAACGCCCCTCCGCCGGGCGCGTGCTGGTCGACGGGGTGGACGTGGGCCAACTGGACGAAGATGCGCTGGTGGGCCTGCGCCGCCGCATCGGCATGATCTTCCAGCACTTCAATCTGCTGTCGGCCAAGACGGTGGCCGAAAACGTCGCGCTGCCGCTGCGTGTGGCCGGCGTGAAGCCCGCCGCCGCGCGCGCCCGCGTCGAAGCCCTGCTGGACATGGTCGGGTTGCGCGACAAGGCGGACGTCTATCCGTCCAAGCTGTCGGGCGGCCAGAAGCAGCGCGTGGGTATCGCGCGCGCGCTGGTGCATGAGCCGGAAATCCTGTTGTGCGATGAAGCCACGTCCGCGCTGGACCCGGAAACCACGCAATCCATCCTGGCCCTGCTGCAGGACATCAACCGCAAGCTGGGGTTGACGGTGGTGCTCATCACGCACGACATGGCGGTGATCCGCGAAGTCTGCCACCAGGTGCTGGTGCTGGATGGCGGCCGCAAAGTGGAGCAGGGCGAGGTCTGGCGCGTGTTCGGCAACCCGCAGGCGGACGCCACGCGCGCACTGCTGCGACCCTTGCAGCACGAATTGCCGGCGGACCTGGCGGCCAGGCTGGTGCCCGACTTGCAGGGCCGCGATGGCGTCGCCGTGCTGCGGCTGCGCTTCACGGGGCAGGGACGGCCTGACGGCGTGTCGCTGCAGGCCTTGGCCGCGATGGGGCCGGGCGCCACCTTGCTGCATGGCGGACTGGATCGGTTGCGCGGCCATGCGCAGGGCAGTCTGCTGGTGTCGGTGCCGGCGGGCGCATTACAGGAAGAGGCCGCGCGCGCCGCGCTGGTGGCCGATCAGATCAAGGTGCTGGGTTATGTCGCTGCCGATGCTTGATAAATACCTGCAGGCGTTCCTGCAGACTCTGGCGATGGTGAGCGTATCCGCCGTCATCGCCATCGTGTCGGGCCTGGCGCTGGCGGTGGTGCTGACGGTCACCGCGCCAGGCAACCTGTATCCCAGGCCGCGCTTGAACAAGGCGCTGTCGATCACGGTGAACACGTTCCGCGCCATCCCCTTCATCATCCTGCTGGTGGCCATGCTGCCGTTCACGCGCTTCCTGGTGGGCACCACGTTGGGAACCTGGGCGGCCATCGTGCCGCTGTCGGCCAACCTCGTGCCCTTTTTCGCGCGGATCGCGCAGGTGAGCTTGAACGACGTGGATCACGGGCTGGTGGAGGCGGCGCGCGCGATGGGATGCCGGCGCTGGCATATCGTGCGCCACGTGCTGCTGCCCGAGGCCTTGCCCGGCATCATCGGCGGCATGACGGTCAGCGTCATCGCCATGATCAACGCGTCCGCCATGGCCGGCGCCGTGGGCGCGGGCGGCCTGGGCGACCTGGCGATCCGCTATGGCTACGAACGCTATGAAACCCGCGTGATGTTCGAGGTGATCGTGATCCTGATCGCGCTGGTGTCGATCGTGCAGTTCACCGGTGAATGGCTATCGCGCCGTGCCGACCACAAGCGGTAGGCACGGGGCGGCGATGCGGGCGGGCGGCCAAATCGGATCAGGGCAGCGCCGAGAGGATGCTGGCCAGCTGCTGCTTGCCCAGTTGTTCCTGTTCGGCGGACAGCTTGCCGATCGCCGCCATGTGCTGGCGGAACTGGTTCAGGTCGTCGTCGCGGTCGAACAGCAGTTCGTCATGGTCCGCATACCAGTGCTGACGGTTGTCGTCCAGCAACGTGATCATCTGGCCGAACTCTTGCAGGATGCGCGTCTCAAGCGTCCAGACCTGCGCCAGGCTGGCGCTGCGCCGTGCCAGCGACGCGTCCAGGCCCGACAGCATTTTCTGCTTTTCCGGTTCGCGGATCGCCAGCGAACGGATCAGCGCGGGCATGTCCTTCAAGACCTGCAGGCTTTGCTGCCGGTACTTCGGCACCAGGCGCTCGGCCTGTTCAAGAATCATCCGGCTTTCCACCAGGCCGGTGTCCCGGGCCAGACGGTGCGCGTCCAGCAGCCGCGGCATGCCGATGTCGTTCAGGTCCTGAAGGTAGGCCTTGTGCTGCGCCAGCCGCTCGCCGGCAACGGTCTTGATGACGCGCTCCAGCTCGCCGTAGAACCCGGTGGCCTTGGGCGTCTGGTCGATGGCCGGCAGGGCGTCGGGGGCAGCGTCCGGGCTCGTGACCATCAGCTGCAACGTATCGGCGACCTTGCGGATTTCGGCGGCGGCCACCTGTTCCTGCTCGCGGTCAGCGGCATTGCGCACGCCGATCACCACGGCGGACACGAGCACCGCCACGCCGGCAAGCAGCGCAATGCGCAGCCAGCCAGGGCGCGCACGCGGGGGGCGCAAAGGCTTGTCCTGGGAAATCATGGCGCACCAACAATTGGGGACATGGTTTTGAATGTAACGCAGTTTTCCGGCAAGGGCGTGACGCCTTTGCAATATCCGATGACAGGAGTTCCGCTATGTCCGACACCACGCAGCCAGGCTTCGCCACACGCGCCATCCACCTGGGGTACGACCCGCTGGAAGAACAGGGCGCGTTGTCGCCGCCGTTGTACCTGACGTCCACCTACACCCAGGACAGCATCGAAGCCTTTGACCAGATCCGTCTGGGCGAAAAGCAGGGCTATGTCTATGGCCGCACGCGCAACCCGACGCAGGCGCTGCTCGAAGAGCGGCTGGCGTCGCTGGAAGGGGCCGAGGCCGGCGTCGTCACGGCTTCCGGCATGGCGGCCATTTCCGCCACCTTGTTCTCGCTGCTGCAAAGCGGTGACGAGATCGTGGTGGACCAGATCGTCTACGGCACCGCGTTCACATTGTTCACGCAGGGGCTGAGCCGCTTTGGCATCCACGCCGTCTTCGCCGACTTTACGCGGCCCGAGACGGTCGCCGCGGCGATCGGCCCCAAGACGCGCGCCGTCTATTTCGAAACGCCGGCCAATCCGAATCTGCGGCTGGTCGATATCGCCGCCGTGTCCGCCATCGCGCGCGGCAAGGGCTTGTTGACCATCGTGGACAACACCTTTGCCACGCCGGTGCTGCAACGCCCGTTGGAACATGGCGCCGACATCGTGCTGCATTCCGCCACGAAGTACTTGGGCGGCCATGGCGACCTGCTGGCAGGGGCGGTCGTGGGCCGCAAGGCGCATATCGACGCCATCCGTCTGCAAGGGCTGCGCTATTTCACCGGCGCGACCTTGTCGCCGTTCACCGCCTTCCTGGTGTTGCGCGGCATTAAAACGCTGGAACTGCGGGTGCAGCGCCATAGCGAATCCGCGTTGAAGGTGGCCAAGCTGCTGCGCGAACACGGGGCCGTGGCCGACGTGTTCTATCCGGGCCTGGAAGGCACCGCCGGCGCGGACATCGCGCGGCGCCAGCAGGCGTCGGGCGGCGGCCTGGTGGCGTTCGAGCTCAAGGGCGGGCTTACGGCCGGCCGGAACCTGCTGAACAGCCTGAAGCTGGCGCGTATTGCCGTCAGCCTGGGCGACCCGGAGACGCTGATCCAGCATCCCGCGTCGATGACGCATGCCAGCTATTCCGCGGAAGACCGCGAGAAGTATGGTTTGTCCGAAGGGCTGCTGCGCCTGTCCGTGGGGCTGGAGACGCCGGAGGACATTCTGGCCGATCTCAAGCAGGGCCTGGACCGGGCGTAGGCGGCGGGCTCGCGGCGCGCCGCCAGGCGACCCATTCGCCTGCGCCTTCGAAATGGTGCAGGCCGCGGGCGGCGGTTGCCCGTCCCTCGCGCAGCACATCCAGGTCCAGCCCCGGCAGGTTGCGCAGCAGGGCGGCCGGCAGGCGGTCGATGTCCAGCACCCGCTCGTCCAGGTCCATGCGCATCAGCCCGCCGCCATCGGTGGGCACGCGCACGAACCACAGGCTTTCCATGTGGTCGCCGATCCACGGGTCGGGGTACATCGCTTCCGTGAAGACGAAGCCGAATTCGTGGATGTCGCTCCACGGCCAGAACTCTTGAATGCCCATCGCGCGCGCCAGTTCGCTTTCGCGGGTGAGGCCGGCGTCATCGAACCGCACGGTTTCGCGCAAGGGGTCTTCAGGGGGCGGCGGGCCGTTCAGGAAGCGCTTGAGGCGTGACCACATGGCAGGCAAAGGCGGGATCGGAGACGGATGGCGCAGTGTACCGGGCCGGGAATCTGTAAAGAATGTTACAACCTTTGATTCTCGTCAATTCCACGCCCCGGTGCGCACGGTAGGGTTTCGCCTTTGGCCGATGAGGCCGCCGGCGACGGGCCGGCCGGCGTGGCCAGACGACCAGCGCAGCAAGGACAGGATTCATGACAGACAAGACCCCGCAAGCCGAACAGGCCATCGCCGCCACGCCGAACAAGCGCGCGGGTGCCGCCGCCAAGCGCACCGCCAGCACCCGTGCCGGCACAGGTTCGCGCCGGGCGCAGCCGACGGCGGCGCCCATCGAACCCGTGGTGCAGGCCCGCAAGCGCGTGGCCGCCCGCGAAGATGCCGCCCGCCAGGAAACCGTGTCGGTGCTGTCCGATATCGCGCGCCGCTATACCGTCGGCCCAGACGCGCAGGCCCACGAAGCCTTGCGTTCCGTTATCGAGGACCTGTCGCCCGACGATGCCCGTGCCGTGCATCGCGCGTTGCTCGATGCCAGTACGCAGGCGCCCGGCAGCCGCCGCAATCCCGACGAAGAACTGGCGACCGATTGGCGGGAAGGAATCTATCCCTACCGCCACCGCATGCTGCGCCGCAATTACGAAAAGCAGAAGTACCAGCTGCAGGTCGAACTGTTGAAACTGCAGGCCTGGGTCAAGGCGACCGGCCAGCGGGTGGTGATCCTGTTCGAAGGCCGTGACGCCGCCGGCAAGGGCGGCACCATCAAACGCATGATGGAACACTTGAATCCGCGGGGCGCGCGCGTGGTCGCACTGGAAAAGCCATCGGACACGGAGCGGGGTCAGTGGTATTTCCAGCGCTATGTGCAGCACCTGCCTACGGCAGGCGAGATCGTGATGTTCGACCGGTCCTGGTACAACCGCGCCGGCGTGGAACGCGTGATGGGATTCTGCTCGCAACAGGAGTATCTGGATTTCCTGCGCCAGGTGCCGGACTTTGAACGCCATCTGGTCACTAGCGGCATCCATCTCGTCAAGTTCTGGTTCTCGGTCAGCCAGGAAGAGCAGCGCCGGCGGTTCCTGCAACGTAAGGTACACCCGCTCAAGCAGTGGAAGCTGAGCCCGGTGGATCTGGCCTCGCTGGACAAATGGGACGACTACACCCGCGCCAAGGAAGCGATGTTCGCCCATACCGACACCGCGGACGCGCCGTGGATCGTGGTGAAGTCCGATTGCAAGAAACGCGCGCGGCTCAATGCGATGCGCTATGTGCTGAGCCGCCTGCCGTACGAAGGCAAGAGCGGCGACGCCGGCATGGCGCTCGACTCGCTGATCGTGGGCCGGGCGCTGTAGGCGTTCAGGCGCCCAGCGCCTTCAGGTTCAGCGTGTAGCTGCGTCCGATCCACACCGCGCAGTCGCGGTGGTCTCGCAGCGAATCGCCCGTATTGGGATGCATGAAGACATCCAGCGCGCCATGGTTCAGGGTCAGCCAGGTCGAGATCTCGGCGAAGTGCGCCGGGGTGAATGCGATCTGGTAGCTCCACTGCGGATGCGGGCCGACGGGGCGCTCATGAAAGCGCCCCATTTCCATCTTGCCGTCGAACTGCGCGATCACGCGTTCGCGCAGCGCGAACGCGGCGTCACGGCTGGCGCCGTCGAAATACACGTGGGCGTGCCAGCTGGCAACGCTGCTTACGGCGACATCGTTCATGGTGTTCTCGTCAGGTTCAGCCACCGGCGCGCTTGGCGCGATGGCCGCTTTTTATCAGGGTGTCGATGATGCGGTCGCAGTGGTCGCCCTGGACTTCGATCACGCCGTCCTTGACCGTTCCGCCCGAGCCGCAAGCCGTGCGCAGCTGCTTGCCCAGCACGCCCAGCGCAACGGGATCCAGCGCCAGTCCCCTGACCACGGTCACGCTCTTGCCGCCGCGGCCTTTGGTTTCGCGGGATACGCGGGCCACGCCGTCGCCGGCGGGCACGGCAGAGGCGGCCTTGCATAGGCATTGCGCCAGCGGCTGCCGGCAATCGGGGCACATGCGGCCGCTTTCAGTGGAATAGACCAGGCCGCCGGTCGAGCTGCGTTTCATGATGGACGTTGTGGAAATTCAAGGATATGCGCCGGATTATGCCAGCCCGGCGTGCCCTACTTGCCGCGCATCTGGTCGATCAGCCGGCGGTCCCGCTTGGTTGGGCGCCCGGTTTCGATCCCGAGCGCGGGCTCCGGCGCCAGGCGCCGCATCTCCGCCGCACGCTCGCGCGCCGCGACGCTCTCGGGCGTTTCTTCGTACAGCAGGCGGGCGACGGGCGCGGGGCCGCGCACGCCGCTTACCGCGACCACGCGCACGTGCAGCGCCGGGTCTTCCTTGCGGACGGTGACGAGATCGCCCGGCGCGACTTCGCGCGAGGGCTTGGCGGCCTGGTCGTTCACCAAGATCCGGCCCTTGCCGATTTCCTGCACCGCAAGGCTGCGCGTCTTGTAGAAGCGGGCGGCCCAAAGCCACTTGTCGAGTCGAATCTTGTCCATCTTGGCTGTCCTAAGCGCAATTCTGCTTCAAGCCATGATGATAGCTGCGCCGGCCTTACGCCGCCCCGCAAAAAAAAACGGCGCCCGACAAGGGCGCCGCAAGACCGGCAATCCGGCAACCGGGCTGGCTGGCCCGGCAGTACTCAATCCAGCTTCAGGTCCGCTTCCTTCACGACGCGCTGCCATTTGGCGATTTCGGCGCGGCGGAAGGTGTCCAGTTCGGCGGGCGTCGAACCGATCGGCTCGGCGCCGATGCCGGCCAGCTGTTCGGCGATGGCGGGGTCCTTCAACACCTTGGCCAGCGCTTGCGACACCTGGTCGACGATCGCGGGCGGCGTGCCGGCGGGGGCGAACACGGCGTTCCATTCATACGTCTCGTAGCCCGGCACGCCGGATTCGGCGATGGTCGGCAGGTCGGGCGCGGTATTAGAGCGTTCCAGGCCGCCGACGGCCACGGCGCGCAGCTTGCCGTTCTTCACGTGCTGCCAGGCCGACCCCATGCTGGCGAACATGACGGGCACCTGGCCCGACATGACGTCGATCATGGCCGGGCCGCCGCCTTTGTAGGCCACGTGCTGCAGCTGCGTCTTGGCCAACAGGTTGAACAGTTCGCCTGCCAGGTGCTGCGCGGAACCGGGGCCGGCCGACGCGAAGTACACGTGGTCCTTGGCGCCGGGCTGGCCCAGCTTGATCAGGTCGGCAACCGTCTTGACCTCGTACGAGGGCGTGACCACCAGCACGTTCGGCACGCGCAGCAGCAAGGAGACGGGCGCAAACGCGGTCAGCGTGTCGAACTGCATCTTGGAATGCAGCGCGGGATTCTGCGCGTGGTTGGAGGCGTCCAGCATCAAGGTGTAGCCGTCGGGCTGCGCCTTGGCCACGACCGCGCCGCCGATCATGCCGCCGGCGCCGCCGCGGTTTTCAATAACGACGGGCTGGCCCAGTTCGGCGGCCAGCTTGGGGCCGATGAGGCGAGCCACGACGTCCACGGTACCGCCGGGCGGGTAGGTCACGACCAGCGTGACGGCGCGTTCGGGATAGGCGGCGGACGCCGCGCCAGCGGCGCCGGCCAGCAGACCGGCAGCAACGAGCAGGCCGCTGCGGCGCGCCAGGCGTTTGATCAGGTGGGTCATGATTTGTCTCCTTGGAATTGGAACAGCTGCAACGGCGTGCCGGCAAGCACGGCGTGCCGTTGCGTGGGATCGTCGATCCAGGCGTCCAGCCATTGCGTCGCCGCGGGATAGGACGCCAGGTGGCGGTGTTCGGTATGGGGCCAGTCGCTGCCCCACATCAGGCGGTCGGCGGTGTAGGCGGCCAGCAGTTGTTGCGTGGCCAACCGGCCCGACGCGGCACAGTCCGCGGCCTGCCAGTTGCGGTAGGGCGCCGACAGCTTGACCCACACGCGGCCGCTGCCGGCCTGTTGCAACAGGTACAGAAAGCCGGGGTCGGACACGCCGAGTGCCGGGTCGGGCCGCCCGAAATGGTCGACGACCACGCGGCAACCGGCAGCCAGCAAGGCGGGCAGGATATCCGGCAGGCGAGCCGCCTGGATATGGACTTCGACGTGCCAGCCCAGCGCATTCACGCGGGCCAACAGCGCTTGCCAGCCGGCGGCGGCGAGTTCGGGCACGGGCAGCCCGATCAGGTTCAGGCGGATGCCCGCCACGCCGGCCTCAGCCAGCGCCTGCAATGCTCCGTCGGCGATGCCGGGCGCGACGACCGCCACGCCGCGCAGGCGACCAGTGGCGGCGCGCAGGGCGTCGACCATGTAGCGGTTATCGGTGCCCAGGAAGCTGGGTTGCACCAGCACGCCGTGGCTGAGCCCGTGCGAGTCCAGCAGCGCCAGGTAGTCGGCGAGCGTGGCATCGTAGTCAGGCGTGTGGCGGCGCGTGTCCGCAAGCGCCAGGCCTTGCTGGAATACGTGCGCGTGCGTGTCGACGGCGGCGCCGGTCGAGAGCGGGGGCAAGGCGGTCTCCTGTTCTGTGCGCGGACGTCGTCCACGCTGTTCTGTAAGGCGGGATTCTAAGAAGTCCGGGTATAGTCTTCTATTGTTTAAAACCGCTTTTTATATATCGAATCAATATGGAAACCCGGCACCTGCGTTACTTCCTGGCGGTGGTGGACCACGGCAGCGTCAGCCGAGCGTCGGAATGGCTGGGCATCGCGCAACCCGCCTTGAGCCAGGCGCTGGCCCGCATGGAAAAAGATCTGGGCGTGCGCCTGTTCGAACGGTCGCGCCAGGGCGCCGCACCTACGCCGGCCGCGCTGGCCATCCTGGAAGACGTGCGCACAAGCGTGGCGCGTATCGACGCGGCGGCGCAGCGGGCGCGCGAGATCGGCCGCGGCAGCGCGGGACAGTTGACGGTGGGGCTGGTGTCCTCGGCGCTCTTTGATACCTTGCCGCGCGCCTTGCGCGAAATGCGGCGGCAGGCGCCCGGCGTGCGCGTGATCCTGCGCGAAATGAGCAACGCCGAGCAAGCCGAGGCCCTGCAGACGGGCGAGATCGATATCGGCCTGATGCACACGCCCGTGGCCGTGGGCGGGCGCATGCGTGAACGGCAGTTGCTGCGCGACCGGCTGGTGGCCGCGGTGCCCGACGAGTTCGTCGTGGCGCCAGACGGGCAGGTGTCGATGGCGCAGATCGCGCAGGCGGGCCTGGTGATGTATCCCCAGGCGCAGTTGCCGGCGTTCTATGCCGGCATCCTGGACGCCATGCGCAAGGGCGGGCACGACGCCCACGTGGCGCAGGAAGCCAACCGGACGTTGACCGTCCTGTCCTGCGTGGCAGGCGGTTGCGGTGTGGCGCTGTTGCCCAGCTGGATCCGGACGATGAATTTCGGGGGCGTGCGTTTCTGCGAAGTGCGCGATGGCGACGGCTTGCCCAGCTTCGACCTGAGCGCGATCTGGCCCGCCCGGTCGGTGCCGACGCTGGCTGATCTCTTCGCCAATCTGGACCTCGGTCCGCGCTGATTTCCGCGCAGCCTTTCACTGCGCATTCAGCAGCCCTTTCAGAACGCTTAAGCCTGGCTTAAAACGGCATTTTCTTCGGAACCCGGGCCATCCGCCCCGTCTAACCAGAAACGGTTATTCGGGGGCTTGCCCATGGATCTGAACTGGCAGCAGCAATTGATGGAAAGCGCGCTGTGGCTCGTGCGCGCCTTCGGCATCACGGCCGTCGCGATGGCCGCGATGGCGGTGGTGTTGGCCCGCACGACCGATTGGGGCCGGAAATTCTGGCGCCTGGCCTGGCCGTACCTGACGCCGCGGCGCAGCTGGCGCCCGCTGCTGACGTTGGCGATGCTGCTGCTCCTGGCGATGGCGGCGGTGCGCATGACCGTGTTGTTTTCCTTCTGGTACAACGGCTTCTACAGTGCGCTGCAGGCACTCGACCCATCCGCGTTCTGGCGCTTTTTGGGCATCTTCTCGGTGCTGGCGTGCGTGCACGTGGTGCGTACCCTGGCCGACAGCTATGCGGGCCAGTCTTTTGACATCCATTGGCGCGTGTGGCTCAACGACCGCCTGACGCGCGACTGGTTGGGCGCGGGCGCCTACTACCGCGGCCATTTCGTCGATGCGCCCGTTGACAACCCCGACCAGCGCATCGAGCAGGACATCGCGATGTTCGTCACCGGTTCGCGCACGCTGGCCATCGGTGCGTTGAGCGCGATCGTATCGCTGGTGGCGTTCACAGGCATCCTGTGGGGCCTGTCCGGCCCCTTGTCGGTCGCGGGCGTCGAGATCCCGCGCGCCATGGTGTTCGTGGTCTTCCTGTACGTGATCGTCGCGACCTGGTTTGCCTTCAAGATCGGCCGGCCCTTGATCCAGCTGAACTTCCTGTCCGAACGCTTGACCGCCAATTTCCGCTACGCGCTCGTTCGCCTGCGCGAAAACGCCGAGAACGTGGCGTTCTACCAGGGCGAAGCGGCAGAGCGCGCCACGTTGTGGACGCGGTTCACGGCCTATATCGCGAACCTGTGGGCGCGGGTCTACCGGGGCCTGAAGTTCGACGGCTTCAACCTGTCGGTCAGCCAGGTGGCGGTGGTGTTTCCCTTCATCCTGCAGGCCCCGCGGTTTTTCAGCGGCGCGATCAAACTGGGCGATGTGATGCAGACGTCGCAGGCCTTCGGCCAGGTGCAGGATGCGCTGTCGTTCTTTCGCACGTCCTACGATTCCTTTGCGCAATACCGCGCCACGCTGGACCGGCTGAACGGATTCCTGGACGCCAACGAAGCCGCGCGCGCCTTGCCGTCCGTGCACGCCGAGCCGTTGGCCGACGCGATGGAGCTCAAGGACGTCACGGTGACGCGGCCGGATGGCAGCATGTTGCTGCGCAACCTGAACCTGCAGATGCGGGCGGGACAGGCCCTGCTGATCAAAGGACCCTCGGGCAGCGGCAAGACGACGCTGCTGCGTGCCTTGGCCGGCTTGTGGCCCTACGCGCAAGGCCACGTGCGCCGGCCGCAGGGCGCGGCGGCGCTGTTCCTGTCGCAGCGGCCCTACCTGCCGCTGGGTGATCTGCGCGGCGCCGTCGCCTACCCCGGGCAGGCGCAGCCGCAGGACGATGCGCGTCTGGCCGAGGCCTTGCGCCAAGTCAATCTGGGGCATCTGGCCCAGCGCCTGGATGAGGCCGCGGATTGGTCCCGCATCCTGTCATTGGGCGAACAGCAGCGGGTGGCGTTTGCGCGGGTGCTGTTCAACCGGCCTGCCATCGTATTCCTGGACGAGGCCACGTCGGCGACCGACGAAGGGCTGGAGTACATGCTCTACAGCCTGCTGCGCAGCGCATTGCCCGATTGCATGCTGGTCAGCGTGGGCCATCGCAGCACGCTGGACCCCTTCCACACGCATCGGCTGGTGCTGGATGGCGCGGGCAATTGGACAGCGGAGCCGATGGCGCCGCCGGCCGCCGGCACGCCGCTGCGCGCCGCGGCCTGAGGCATCCCGGCCCGTTTGGGCCGTTTGGGCTGTGTGGGCCGTGTGGACCGTGTGGACCGGGTGCGTCGGGCGGGGTTCAGGTGCCGACGCGCAGCGGCCCGGTCAGCTTGCGCAGCGCGGCGATCACGCTTTGCGCGGTGATGCGGCCGGTCTTCGGATTGGCCGACGGAATGTTCTGGATCTCCATCGAGAAAGACGCCGAATCGGACACGACTTCAACGCGATGGATATTGCGTTCCAGCGACGGGTCTGCCCAGATTTCCAGCGTGCTGCGGTCCGGCCCGATGCCGGCCAGCGACACGCTGACCGCGACGTTCAGGTTGGCCGGAAAGCCGACGGCGGCCTCGCGCGGCGAACCACGGAAGATCAGGCGCGGTTCGGTGATGTCCGCGATGTCGATGTTGTTGTCGGTCAGGTAGGGCGCACCCAGCAAGCCGCGCACGGGCTTGCGGGTGATCATGGTGACGGAATGGATGACGCCTTCGGCGGCTGCCGTGATGGCGTCCAGGCCCAGGATGGCGCCCGACGGCACGATGATCTGGCCGTCGTGCTGGCGCGCCAGTTCGATCAGATCGTCGTGGCGCAGCAGGGCGCCGGAACTCAGCACGACCATCTTCTTGCCGTTGCGCAGCACCGGTTCGGCAATGCTGCGGAACACGGCGGCCGGCGCGCATTCCACCACCACGTCGCAATGCTCATGCAGGTCATCGATGGTGGTGAAAGCAGGCGCGGCTTGCGTCCAGGCAAAGGCGGGCGGGGCCTTGGGGTCGCGCACGGCGACGGCGGCCAGAGTCAGGCCGGGCAAGCCGGCATCCAGGGATTGCGCCACGGCTTGGCCAATGGCGCCGAAGCCGGCGATGCCGACGCGGTAGGTGTTCATAAGGGTCCAGAAGAGGGCTGCGGCGAACCGCGGCGGTTCAGGGGGCAAGCGCGCCGATTGACGCGGCGCAGGGTTGCCGGCCACTGTAGCTACCGTGCCGGCGGGCGTCAATGCGGAATCGCCGCAAGGCGCGGCTACACTTTCCGCCTGATTCGATAGGAGCGCAGGCATGCAGATTCAACCGGAAGGCCCGGACGACCGCGACACGATTTTCGCGCTGACCCAGGCCGCCTTCAGAGACCATCCCCATAGCCAGCAGACAGAGGGCTACATCATCGATGCGTTGCGCGAGGCCGGTGTGCTGACGTTGTCCCTGGTGGCGCGGGAAGATGCGGGCATCGTGGGGCACATCGCGTTTTCTCCCGTGCAGATCAGCGATGGCTCGCCGGATTGGTATGGGCTGGGCCCCGTTGCCGTGCTGCCCGGCCGGCAAGGCCGCGGCATTGGCGCGGCCCTCGTCCGGGAAGGCTTGGACCGGTTGAAAGCGCTGGGCGCAGCGGGCTGCGTGGTGATGGGCGAGCCCTCCTATTACGCGCGTTTCGGTTTCGCGCAGACTCCGGCGCTGACGTACCCCGGCGTGCCGCCGGAATACTTCATGGCACAAGCGTTCACGCTTCCCGCGCAAGGCCAGGTCGCCTACCACAAGGGATTCGACGCCGCGCCAACCGAGCGGTAAAGGGGGCGGGGCGGCATCTCGAATTCCGCACCGGCGTAGTCCGGCGCAATATCGATCGCACCCGAGGCCAATTGCGCCGCCCAGTCGTCCAGCACGCGGCGTTCTTCCGCGCCGACCTTCGCGCCCACCACCAGGCGCAGCGACGCGGCTTGCTCCAGTCCGAAGCGGGTGATCTGGCCGACGGCCAGCGTGCCCGCGGCATGGTCGGCAGCGGCGCGCTCCACGCATAGCCCGGAATCCGCCAGGGCGGACGCCAGGTACACCTGCGGGTCGCGGGCCACCCAATCCAGCACATTGCCGATCTGCCACACGCCGGTGTCGCGGCATACGCGCGTCACGCCGTCGCGGCCGCCATCCATCATCGCGAACAGCACGCGGGCATCCCGCGCGGTCAGCGCGCGGGTCCAGGCCGCGCCCAGTTCCGGGTCGTGCTGGTTGCCGCAGAAGGCGGTCAGCGGGTCGTCGCCGGTCACGCGCCGCACGCCGTCGGCATAGGCCGCGCGGCCTTTCAACCCCGGCCGCACGCGTTCACCCGACAGATGGGCGGCCCGGCCGTTGCCGGCGCGCAAGCCGGCCAGCACCCCGGCCAGGAAGGCGGTGTGCTCTTGCAGGATCTCGTACGACGCGACATTGGGACCGGTGTGATGCCCCTGGGTGATGGCGAACTGCGTGCCCGGAAATCGAGGCGCGACCTCGGCGACGGGCGCGTCGCCCTGGCCGCCATGCACGATGACCAGATCCGGCGCCGTGCCGCACAACTGCGCGATGCGTTCGGCGCGGGCCTGGGCGTCATTGGCGGATATCCATTCCAGCTGCAAGGGCTGGCCTGCGTGCGCGGCGCGCTCGGCGCCTTGCACGGCCGCTTCGTTGAAGCCTCCCCGGCCCGGATGGCCGAACAGCACCAGAATCCGGCGGGCGCTCACAGGCTGGCCCCCGTTGCCCGCACCACCGGCCCCCAGGCCTCGGCCTGGAGACGGACGAAGTCCGTGAATTCGGCGGGCGATTTGCGGGCCAGCACAAAGCCTTGCCCTTCGAGCTTCGCGCGGATGTCGGGCGTTTCCAGCACGCGGCCGATTTCCTCGTTCACGCGCTGCGATACGGCCTCGGGCAAGCCAGCCGGGCCGGACAGGCCGACGAAGTTTTCGGCGATCAGTCCGGGATAACCCAGTTCGCCAACGGCGGGGATGTCGGGGGCTTGCGGCACGCGTTGCGGGGTGGTGACCGCCAGCAGGCGCAATTGGCCGGTCCGCAGGAAGGGCAGGTTTTGCGGCAGGGCGTCGACGGCAACGCGGATTTGACCGCCCAGCAAGTCGTTGCGCATGGCGCCGGACCCTTTGTAGGGGATGTGCTGCAAGCGTACGCCCGTCTGCCGGGAATACAGTTCCCCCACGATCTGCCCCACGGAGGCCAGGCCGCCGCTGCCGTATTGGACGGGTTGGTCTTGCGCCCGGATCCACGCGGTCAACTCCGCGAAGGTGGCCGCCGGCACCGACGGATGCACGACGAATACGGTGGGCACCGCGCCGACATAGGCGATGTGGTTGAAACTGGAGAGCGCGTCGTACCCGCCTTGCGGCATCAGCGCGGGCGAAATCGACAAGGGCGCCGAATTCGACATCAGCAGGGTATAGCCGTCGGCCGGCGCCTGGGCGACCAGGCTGGCGCCGATGGTGGAGCCCGCGCCGGGCTTGTTTTCGATGACGATCGGCTGGCGCAGCCGTTCGGCCAGGGCCGGCGCGATGAGACGCGCGGCGATATCGCTGGCGCCGCCCGGCGGAAATGTGACGACCAGGCGGATCGGGCGGTCGGGCCAGACGGCGGCGCGCGCCGCGCGCGGGCGCGCCAAGGGCAGCGCCAACGCGCTGGCAAGCATGAATTTTCGACGGGACAGCGGCATGGCGGGGCTTCTACATGACGGCCGCGCAGGCGGCAAAGGGGCGTAATGTAGAAAACCGGGCAACGCCTGACAAAGAACTTGTAGCCGTTTGCTTATGCCCGCCGCAGGGCGCGGCGGGCTGCGTGGCTTGAACGGACGGGCTTCAGGCAGCTTGCGTCGCGGGCTTGCTTCAAGCCCGCGCGGCGCGCCGTTCAGCTGCCTTTCTGCGCGCGGGCCATGTAGTCGATGGTCAGGTTCGACAAGGCGCGCACGCCGTTGATCAAGCCCGATTCATCGACATAGAAGCGCGGCGAGTGGTTGGGGGCGGCTTTCTCCACGTCGGTGCCCTTGGGCGTCACGCCCAGGTAGAAGAACATGCCGGGCACCTTTTCCTGGTAGAAGGAAAAGTCTTCCGATGCCGTGGACTTCGGCTGCAGGCCATAGTTGCCTTCGCCCGCCACGCGGCGCAGCGTGGAACCCATCTGCTCGGTCAGCGCGGGGTTGTTGACGGTGGCGTTGTAGAGTTCGACCACGCGCACGTCCGCGCGGGCGCCGGCGCTTTGCGCGATCATCTCGGCGGTGCGGGCGATGCGTTGATGGATGTCCTTCTTCATGCCTTCGTCATACGTGCGGATGGTGCCCGTCATGGCGACGTTGTCCGGCACGATGTTCATGCGGTTGCCGCCGTGGATGGCGCCCACGGTGATGACGGCCGGCTCCAGCATGCTGTTGATCTGCCGGCTGGGAATGGTCTGCAGGCCCAGGATGATCTGCGAGCTGACGACGATGGGGTCGATGCCCGACCAGGGGCGCGCGCCGTGCGTCTGCTTGCCGGTGACGTCGATCCAGAACTGGTCGGCAGCGGCCATGGCCGGGCCGCTGCGCCATGACAGCCAGCCTGCCGGGTAGGCGCTGGACACGTGCAGGCCGAAGATGGCGTCTACCTTGGGATTGTCCAGCACGCCTTCCTGCACCATCATCTTGGCGCCCCAGATCTTCTTGCCGTCAGGTTCGAAGTCGGCCGGGCTTTCCTCGGCGGGCTGGAAAATGAATTTCACGCTGCCGGGCAACTGGTCTTTCATGCCGGCCAGCACTTCGGCGGTGGCCATCAGGATGGCGGTGTGGGTGTCGTGGCCGCAGGCGTGCATCACGTCCACTTCCTTGCCCAGATAGGTGCCTTTGGCCTTGGAGGCGAACGGCACGTCCACTTGTTCCTTGACGGGCAGGGCGTCCATGTCGGCGCGCAGCGCCACGACCGGGCCGGGCTTGCCGCCCTTGAGCACGGCGACGACGCCCGTGCCTGCCACGCCGGTCTTCACGTCCATGCCCAGCGCGCGCAGATGGTCGGCCACGAGCTTGGAAGTGCGCGTTTCCTGGTTGCCCAGTTCGGGATGTTGATGGATGTCGCGGCGCCACGCGATGAGCTTGTCTTCGATCGCTTTGGCACGCTGGTCGATCTGTTCGGACAGGGCGGCGTTGGGCGCGGGGACCAACGGGCCTTGCGTGCCGGGCGCGCTTTGCGCGGCGGCGGGGCCGGCCATCAGCAAATGGGCGGCAAGCGCCAACGGGGCCAGCCGGAACATTGTCTTGCGGGACTGCATGGTCTTCTCCTCGTGGTTGTTAACCTGTTATTGGGTGAGGATCTTACCCAAGCGCCGCGCGGCCGGCTCGTTTGTTACGGATGCTTAAAATCCGCCCTGTTTGATTCCGAAAGGTGGAATTCCGAACGCCGAAACCGGCATGTTCAGGCGGCGTGCAGCGCGGGTCTTGCGCCGCGCGCCACGACCCATAGCAGCACGGCTGCCACCACCGATGCACCGCCCGCGATCAGCATCGCGGCGTGAAAGCCCCCGGCCAGCGCTTCGGCGAACCACGCCGCGATGCTTGCGGGCTGCCCGGGCATCACATGCCGCGTGACGGCGGCGCGCGCCACGCCGTGCGCATCGCTGACGCCTGCGTGGGCGAGCGTGCGCGTCAACGCGTCCACCGCGCGCCCGCTCATCAATGCGCCCAGCAACGCGATGCCGATCGTCATGCCGGTCTGGCGCAGGGCATTCATGGTGGCGGACGCCATGCCGGAGCGTTCGCGCGGCACCGTGGCCATCACAGCCATGCTGGTCGACGGCACCGCCAGCCCCATGCCCACGCCCAGCATCACAATCAGGGATCCGGTCAACGGCCAGGGCGTGTGCGCTTCGAACTGCATCATGCCCAGCATGGCGGCCCCGATCAGGCCATAGCCCGCGATCATCAGCCTGGGCAGGCCGAAACGCAGATTCAGGCGGCCGAACACCGTGGACACCAGTCCGGCCGCGACGAATTGCGGCGCCATCTGCCATCCTGCCGCCAGCGGCGACAGGCCTTTGACATGCTGCAGGTACAGGGAAAAGAAAAAGAGGCTGCTGTAGCCGGAAAAGCCCAGCACGAAAGACGCGAAGTTGGTGGTGGCGAAGCCGGCGTCGCGGAACAGGGCCAGCGGCAACAGCGGCCGCGCCGCGCGGTGCTCGACGATCAGGAAAGCGGCCAGCCCCAGCGCCGCGACGCACAGGGAGACGATTGCGTCCGCCGCGTCCCAGCCGTGTTCGCCCGCGGCGATCAAGCCATAGGTCAGGGCGCCCAGCCACACCACGCTCAACGCCTGGCCCGCCGGATCGAACGCGGCGTGCTCGGGGTTCGCGCTTTCCCGGATGCCCCATGCGCCCAGGGCGATGGCCAACGCGCCGACCGGCAGGTTGATCAGGAAAATGCTCTGCCAACTGAGATGCGCCACCAGCACGCCGCCCAGCATCGGCCCCACGATCAGGGAAATCGCATTGCATGACGCCCACACGCCGATCGCCTGCGCGCGCGCTTTGGGCTCGGGAAAGGCCTGCGTCAGCAGCGATAGCGCGCCGGGGATCAGCAGCGCGCCCGCCACGCCCTGCACGGCACGGCCGGCCAGCAGCATGGGCAGGGTGGTTGCCCACCCGCACAGCGCCGATCCCGCCGTGAACAGCAGCACCCCCGCCAGCCACGATCGCTTGCGGCCATAGCGGTCGCCCAACGGTCCGGCCGAGAGCATGAAGGCGGACAGCAACAGCGCATAGGCGTCCACCACCCATTGCAGGCCGGCCATGTCGATCCGCAGGGCGGCCTGCATGGTCGGCAACGCCACGTTGACGATGCTGATGTCCAGGATGGTGATGAAGCTGCCCAGGTTGACGGCCAGGACAAGGGCGCGGCGGCGGGAGGATTGCATGGAAGAAACCCGAGACGGAAAACACCATTCTAGTTATCGACTGACCGTCGGTCAATTGAAAAGAACGCATTCTCGATACCGGTCCGGCCAGCGCCGCGACCGTTGCGCGGCGCTGGCCGAGGGGTAGGCGCCTATTGCAGCTTGATGCCCAGTTCCTTGATCAGCGGGGCCATTTCGCTGCGGTCCGCTTCGATCGTGGCGCCCAGTTCTTCCGGCGTGCTGCCGATGGGGATCATGCCCAGCGTTTGCATCTGCGCGCGCATCGCCGGGTCTTTCAGGATGTCGGACACCGACTTCTGGATCCGCGCCACGCGGTCCTGGGGAACGCCGGCGGGCGCCATCAGCCCGATCCAGGGCTGCGGCGCATAGTCCAGGCCGGACTCTTTCAGCGTCGGTGTGCCGGGCAGGCCGCCGAAGCGTTCCGGGCTGGTGATGGCCACGGCGCGCAGGCGGCCACTGTCGATCAGGCCCTTGGCGCTGGAGGGCGCATCCAGGCCCACATCCAGCTGGCCGCCGATCAGATCGTTCTGCGTCTTGCCCGATGAGGATGACGGCACATACAGCGCCTTGATCCCGGCGCGCCGGGCCGTCTGTTCCCACACCAGATGAAACGCCGTGCCGATGGAGAACGAGCCCACGCTCAGGTTGCGCGCGCGGCTTTCGCGCACGAAGTCTTCCCAGGTCTTGATCGGGCTGTCCTTGGCGACGATGAAGATGAAGGGGGTGCGCGCCACCAGCGAAATCGGCTGCAGGTCCTTCTGCGTGTCGAAGGGCAGGGCGTCGACGGCGAACGGCACGATCGTGACGGTCGACGCCACCACCATGCCCAGCGTGTAGCCGTCGGGCGCGGACTTGACGAGCGCGCTGGTGCTGATGATGCCGGAAGCGCCGGGCCGGTTCTCGACCACCACCGGTTGTCCCCAGGCGGCGCCCAGCTTGCTGGCCAGCACGCGCAGCATGACGTCCACCGGCCCGCCGGGCGGGTTGGACACGATGATCTTCACGGGTTTGTCGGGATACGCGGCCATGGCGGCCAATGGCGTCAGCAGCGCGAGCGCCAGCGCAGTTTGCTTGAACATGGAATTCCCCTTGTGTTGTTGGTGTGTGCGTCGGCCGCGGACTCAGGCCAGGATGTGCTGGTGTGGCGCCGTCGGCCAGCCGGGCGCATTGCCGCGGATGAAGGCGATCCAGGCGTCCTGGGTGCGGCGAGTCAGTTGGGCCGCTTGGGCCGCGGACAATCCGGCAAGCATGGGGGCTGCCGCGAAGGTGTCGACCGTGTCGAAGACGAACGGCAGCTCGATGCAGTGGCAGGCGCCGAAGCGCGCGGTCGGCGCGATGTCGAAGCGCGCCAGCCAGGCGTGCCGGCCTTGCGCCACGGCGTCCTCGGCCCATTGGCGCGATGGCGCGCCGAAAACCTGCTCGCCGACCTGCCGGCCGTCCGCGTCGGCCGTGTGACCGGGAAAGGCGGCCATTTCGTCGCGGGTGTATGCCACCAGCACGTCCGCTCGGGAAGCGGCCTGCTTCATCGCGGGCGCGATGTCCTGCGGCAGCACGTGGCCGTCGAGCACCGGGCAGAACTGGCTGCGACTGCTGCCTTCGGCGCGCAGCACGTCCTGCACGGCAGGGGCTTGCTGCGCGGCCAGCAGGGCGGACACCGGCAAATCGCGCGCGGCGTCCAGGGATCGGGCGCCAGCGGCTTGCAGGAACGCCTGCGCCAGCTGGTCGGCCTGCGCCGCGCTGCGAAAGCCGCGCCCGAGCGCTGCGCTTTGCAGGATGGCGCGCGAGAAGCGGGGCCGCCGGGTCAGCATGGCGCAGATCGACGACGCGCCTGCCGACTGGCCCATGACCGTGACCTGTTCAGGGTCGCCACCCAGGTCCTGGATGTTGTCCAGCACCCAGTCGATCGCCATTTCCTGGTCCAGCAAGCCGACATTGGCGGTTTGTCCCGGCACATACAGCCAGCCCAGCGCGGCCAGGCGGTAGTTGACGGCCACGACCACCAGGTCGCCCCGGGCCGCCAGCCGCGCGCCGTCGTACCAGTCCAGCGCGCCGCCGCCGCTTTGCCAGGCGCCGCCGTGCAGCCACACCACCACGGGCCGCCGCGCCTGGTCCGCGCCCGGCGTCCACACCGTCAGGTGCAGGCAGTCTTCCGACTGGGGGGCGTTGAAATCGCCCATGGCGCCGCGCAGCCGCGAGGGCAGTTGCGGCGCCACGGGGCCGGGGCGCGTGGCGTCGAACTCGCCGCGCCATGCCGCGGGTTGCGGTGGCGCGAAGCGCAGGCTGCCCACGGGCGCCTGCGCGTAAGGAATGGCGCGATAGCGGCAGATGCCGCCCGCATCGCGCACGCCAGTCAGGGTGCCGGCCTGCAGCACCGCCTGGACGGGTTGATTCATATCCTGCCCCTTGCATCATTGTTGTGCGGCCGGCGCCGGAGGGCGCCGCAGCCGTGGGGCCTATGGTAGGGATGATCGGGGCAGGGCAGCCATGCCGGTTTTGAACATTGCCATGCGCAACCCGCATGGCCCGGGGGGGCGCAGGATTCCCGTGACGCCTATTTGGCGATCCGCGCGTCCAGGCTGTTGTCGGCCAGCGCTTGCGCCTGCGCTTCGGTCATGCCCAGGTGCTCGTAGAGGGCATGGAAGTTTTCGTTGACGTAGCCGCCGAAGTAGGCCGGGTCGTCGGAGTTGACGGTGACCTTCACTCCCGCGTCCAGCAGCGACAGGATGTTGTGGTCGCGCATGTGTTCGAACACGCGCAGCCGGGTGTTCGACAAGGGGCAGACGGTCAGCGGGATCTGTTCGTCGATCAGGCGGGCGATCAGATCCGGGTCTTCGGCGGCGCGTACGCCGTGGTCGATGCGCAGCACCTTCAGCAGGTCCAGCGCTTCCCAGATGTACTCGGGCGGGCCTTCCTCGCCGGCATGGGCAACGGCCGGCAGGCCTTCGGCGCGGGCGCGGTCGAACACGCGTTGAAACAGGCGCGGCGGAAATCCCTTTTCGCTGCTGTCCAGGCCGACCGCGATAAAGGCGTCGCGAAAGGGCAAGGCTTCGTCCAGGGTGCGCATGGCCTGTTCTTCGGGCAGGTGGCGCAGGAAACTCAGGATCAGGCCGCTGGTCACGCCCAACTGCTTGCGACCGTCATCCATTGCCTGCCGGATGCCGTTGACCACAACGGCGAATGGCACGCCACGGTCCGTATGGGTCTGGGGGTCGAAGAAGGGTTCGGTGTGCACCACGTTCTGCTCGCGGCACTTCAGCAGATAAGCCCAGGTCAGGTCGTAGAAGTCCTGCTCGGTGCGCAGCACGTCCGCGCCCAGGTAATACAGGTCCAGGAATTCCTGAAGGTTGCCGTAGTTGTAGGCGCCGCGCAGGGCATCGATGTCGGGCCAGGGCAGCGCCACCCCATTGCGTTGCGCCAGCCTGAAGAGCAGCTCGGGTTCCAGCGAGCCTTCCAGGTGCAGGTGCAATTCGGCCTTGGGCAATGCGTTGAGCCAGTCGTACATGGGTGCTCCGATAAAAATGGGTGATGCAAAGGCAGAGGCCACGCGCCTACGCGGCCAGTGCGATGTTGTCTGCCTGGATGGCGCGTTGGACCTGCTCGGTGAAGGCGCGGGCCTGCAGCGTACTGGGGCGGTCGCGGCGCCAGATGGCAGCCAGGGGCGACTTCCCGATGGCGGGGCGGGCCGGCAGCACGAAGAGTTCGCCGCGGGCCTGGCGCACGGCGGCTACGCTGCCCGGCAGCATCCATAGATACTGCGAGTCCAGCAGTATTTCGCGGCCAAATTCCAGGGATAGGGCGCCGATCATATCCGGAATCGCCAGTCCGGCCTTGCGCAGGGACATTTCCAGTTCGCCCCGGATGCGGCTGCCCGGCAGGGCAGTAATCCACGGGTAGGCCACATAGTCCGCCAACGTGGTGCCGGTGCGCCCCGCCAGCGGATGGCCGGTGGCGCAGGCCAGCACCACTTGGTCCTCCAGCAAGGTAGTGGAACGGTAGATCTGCGGATTGACCGTGGATGAGAAGCGGCTGATCAGCACGTCCACGCCGCCCGCATCCAGGTCTTCGATCAGGCGTTCGTGCGTGCCGATCTCGATAGTCAGGGTGATGCGCGGATAGGCTTGCCGAAAGGCGCGCGCGGCCTGCGCGACCGGCCAGCCGGCGAACATCGAAAAGCACCCCACGGTCAGGCTGCCTTCGTCGCCGCGCGACATGGCGGCCAGATCGATCTCGGCTTTGCGGAAGTCGGTCAACAGCAGGCGGGCGTGGCGGCACATGGCCTCGCCGAGCGGCGTACAGGTGGTGCCCTTGGCCGTGCGTTCGAAGAGACGGGCGCCCACCAGCTCTTCGATCTCGGCGATCGCGCGCGACAGCCCGGATTGCGTGCTGTGCAACTGCGCCGCCGCCTTGGACAGGTTGCCCAATTCAGAGACGGTCAGCACGATTTCCAGGTGCCGGATGCGGAGCTTGCCTCGGAAGGGTGTCATGGCGCGTGGTCGGAGGGGATGTGCCGATTATTCTCCCGTGCCGGGCGCTTGGCAACGACGGCGCGGGTTTCAGATATAGTTCGTCGCCAGACAAAACAACGGATACGCGGGGTGCGCCAGCAGGCGCTGCCCGCAAGTCGGCTTGTAGGGAGACAGCCATGAATGCAGCGGTATCGGGCGCGCGACGGACAATCCGGCTTGCCGGCGCGGGGCTGATGGCGTTGGCCTTGAGCGCATGCGGCGTGGCCAAGGTGGACGAGGTCTCCGTCAAGTGGCCGCCCTTCCGGGACGGTACGCCCGTGGTGCTGCCGTCGGACCCGACGCAATGCCCCGACCTGGCCGGCACGTACCAGGCGCAGGGCGAATACCGCTCGGGCGACCGCGACGCGAAATCGTTGACGGACCTGCGCAATTTCCTGAGCTATCCGCTGGATCTTCAAGGCATGCGCGACCATGTGCTGCCCGAATGGCAATCGAATCCCGCAGCCACCGTCGCCTTCACGCCCGCTGCGGGCGGATGGGACGTACTGGCCCTGGACGGGCGCGGGGCGAGGTCGGCGGCGCATTTACCGGTGCTCAATGGCGCGCAGGATGCGGCCGCGCTGACGCATGACGCCAGGCCTGGCGTGCCGGATGGCATCCGCCGGCAGACCGGTTGCGCGCAGGGCCGGCTATGGGTCAGCGTGCGGCACGACTGGCGCCAGTACGAATCCATGGGCGTGCGGCGGCATGTGGCGCTGTTTCGTCCGGAGGCCGGCGGCCTGCTGGTGACCGTGCGGCTCGAATCCGACTCCATCGGCCTCTTGCCCTGGTATTCCAACGAAGGCAGCGTGTTCCAGTATTGGTTCGCCCCGGTCGCGCGGTAAGCGCGGTTCCCGTTCTCGGGTTTCCTTTCACGTCCGGGCGGCTGCGGTCGCCCTCAACCTGCTCTGCCAATGACCCGTAAAAACCTGTTCCTCTCGGTCGTCCTGCTGCTCGCGGCCTTGGCATTGACCGCGCTGTTCTGGCGGCATCAGTTCGCGCATACGCCGCCTTCACTGCGCAATCAGGTCGAGGGCGAATTGAGTGGCGATACGCACATCTACGGGGAGTCGCCGCGCCAGGACGCCATGGCCCAACGCGCCTTGCTGGCCGACGCGCAGCGCGGCAATCCCGGCGCCCAGTTCATGCAGGGCATGATGCTTGAGGCAGTGGATAGGGAGGCCGCGCTGCGCTGGTACGAAGCGGCCGCGGCGCAAGGGTACGAAGACGCCATCGAGCGTTTGCGGCAGCTGCGCGAGCAGCCTTCGCCGCGGTAGGCCGGGCTCGTGAACGCCCCTGCCGCCGATCCGCGGGCCCGCTTCGTGTCCGGGCCCCTGGGCCCGCATGTCCTGGAAATGATCCTGACGGGCTGGGCCAGCATGCTGGCCGTTTTCGCGGTGGAATTCCTGTCGCTGTTCTACCTGGGCACGTTGAAGGACGAGGCGGTGCTGGGCGCGGTCGGTTTCGGGTCGATGACGCAGTTCACCATCACGTCGGTGTGCATCGGCGTCACCGTGGGCGGCGCGGCGCTGGTGTCGCGTGCGCTGGGGGCCGGCGATGCGCGGCGCGCGCGGACGCTGGCTGGCGCGTCGCTGATCCTGATGGCGGGATCGGCGGTCGCGGCCGGGGCGATCTTCCTGGCGGCGATCGGGCCGTTTACCGCGGCCATCGGGCTGGCGCAAGACGTGCGGGGCCACTTGCTGTCGTATGTGCTGATCACGACGCCTTTCGCGGTAGTGATGGGCGTCGGCATGATGCTGTCGAACCTGCTGCGCGCGGCGGGCCATGGCCGCCAGTCCATGTGGGTGCTGCTGGCGGGCACCGCCACGGTGGCCGCGCTGGACCCCATCGTCATTTTCGTGCTGGATGGCGGCATGGAGGGCATTGCCTGGGCAAGCGGCGTGGGCCGCCTGGCCACGGTGGCGCTGGGCGCGTGGCTGGTGCTGCGCAAGCATCGCCTCGTGGCCTGGCCGGCGTTGCGCGCATTGCGGGCCGACCTTGCGGCCATCGGCAAGATCGCGCTGCCCGCAGCACTGACCACGCTGGCCACGCCCGCGGCGGTGATCTTCACCGTCTCTACCTATGCCGGCTTCGGCCCCAGCGTCATGGCGGGCGCCACGGTGGTGGACCGCGTGCTGCAATTGGCCTATTCGCTGTTCTTCGTGCTGCCCGGCGCGATCGGCCCCATTCTGGGGCAGAACCTGGGCTCGGGGCAGTGGGATCGCGTGAAACAGACCGTCAGGCTGACCGCACGCTGGGCGTTGTGCTACGGCTTTGCGGCGGCCACGGTGCTGGCGGTGCTGGCGCCCTGGGTGCCGGACGTGTTCCAGGTCACGGGCCCGGGCCGCGACCTGATCATCTTCTTCTGCCGCTACGGCAGCTTCGCCTGGGCGGTGAACAGCCTGTTCTTCGTGTCGATTGCCGTGTTCAACAACCTGGGCTACGCCACCTATTCCACGGTCATCGGCTGGCTGCGCTCCACCCTGGGAACCTTGCCGTTCGTGTGGCTGGGCGCGCACTACGGCGGGCCCGAAGGCGTGATGCTGGGGCAGAGTTTGGGCTTTGCCTTGTTCAGCGTGATCGCCATGGTCGTCTGCCTGCGCGTGCTCCGCGAGCCGCCGGCCGGACTGTTGGCCAAGCGGGGCGCCTAGCGCCAGGTTGCGGGTCGGCGGCGCGCGGTTCGATTTCGGCGGCTGGTCGCGGTACGATCCTGCCTGACTTCGATTTTTCAGGATTACCATGCGCCAGCGTTCCTCAGGCCCTCGAATCGATACCCTTTCCCGCGCCTTGCTGGCCGCCGCCGTGATGGCGGCCGCCACCGGCGCCGCGCAAGCGCAATCCCCCGAGTCGGCGACCGGCTCGCGCGTTCAATCGCCCGCCCCGGCGCCGGTGCAACCGGCCTTGACGCCCAAGCGCTCCTTCGATGACGTGACGGCCGCGCAAGAGGCGGCGAAAAAGCCCGCCGCCGCACAGGTGCCGGCCGCCACGGCAACCCCCGCTCCGACTCCGGCGCCAGCCCAAGTACCCGCCGCGACAGCCACGGCGGAGCCTGCCGCCGCCCCTGCCTCGGCGCCCACGGTCATCATCCCGACCGAGCTGGACACCAAGGCGTGCATCGCGAAGCTGCGCAAGGGCGCCACCGCCAACGGCTTGACCGTCGCCGACTGGGACAAGTACACCGCCAACGCCAAGCTGTTGCCGACCACCGTGGCGTCCGCCAAGGGTCAGCCGGAAGGGCGCGAAAGCTGGTGGGACTACATCGCCAAGACCGTCGACGACGAGCGCGTCAACGACGGCCGCGCCGTGATGAAGAAGGTCGGGCCGCAACTGGCCGCGATCGGCCAGCAGTACCAGGTGGATCCGGCCACGCTCGTCGCCATCTTCGGAATCGAAACGAACTACGGCCGCCAGATCGGCAAGACCGACGTGCTCAACGCCTGGTTGACGCGCGCCTGCACCGAAAACAAGACGCTGTGGGAAAAGAATGCCTACGCCTCGGTGCGGCTGCTGCGCGACGGCACGGTTCCCGCCGACAGCTTCGTCGGTTCCTGGAGCGGCGCATTCGGCATGACGCAGTTCATCCCGACTTCGTTCTACGAATTGGCCGCGGACGGCGACGGCGACGGCCGCATCGACCTCTACAACTCGCTGCCCGACGCGCTGGCCTCCACCGCCAACCACTTGCGCAAGCGCCGCGCCAAGTGGACGCACGGCCTGCCGGCCGTCGTGGAAGTGCGCGTGCCGGCCGAAATCGCCGCCGCGATCTCACCCGAACCCGACGCGGAATACGTCGGTTCGCAAGACCGCCGCAGCATCGCGCAGTGGGCCCAGGCCGGCCTGAAGCAGGGCGATGGCTCGGTGCTGAAGCTGCCGTCCGGCAACGACGAACAAGCCTATCTGTTTGCGCCCACCGGCGCCAAGGGCCCGGTGTTCCTGGCCACGGTCAATTTCGACGCCATCCTGCATTACAACCAGTCGCGCCGCTACGGCCTGGCCGTGTCGCTGTTGCTGAACCGCTTGCAGGGCGGCCCCGGCATCATCGCGGCCTGGCCCACGGACGACCCGGGGTTGTCGCGCGCCGAGATCAAGCAACTGCAGGAAGACCTCTACGGCCGCGGCTATGACATCGGCGTGGCGGACGGCATTCCCGGCGCCAAGCCCCGCGACGCGGTGCGCGCCGAGCAAGAGCGCCGCAACCTGCCGCAGGACGGCCGCGTGGGCAAGCGCATTTTCGATATCCTGAAGGCCGACCCGCCGTTGGCGGCGCGCGCGCTTCCGCCCAAATGAGCCGGCCACGCATCGGCGGCACCGAAGGGTACGGCGAGCGCGCGGCCGCCTTGGCCGACCAGTACGAGAGCATCGCGTTTGCCGACGTGCATCGCGATGTGCTCCATCTGATCCCGGACGCGCCCGCGCGCATCGCGGACATTGGCGCGGGTTCCGGGCGCGACGCCGCGGCGCTGGCGCGCATGGGGCATGCGGTCGTGGCAGCCGAGCCCACCCCCGAGTTGCGTCTGGAGGGGCAACGCCGCCACGCGGCGCTCGACCTGGAATGGGTGGACGATGCCTTGCCGGAGCTGGCGGGCCTGCGTGCCCAGGGACGCGCATTCGACGTGATCATGCTGACGGCCGTTTGGATGCATCTGGACGCGGCCGAGCGTGCGTCGGGCATGGCCAGCCTGGCCGCGCTGCTGGCCCCGCAAGGCCGCATCCTGATGTCGCTTCGCCACGGGCCGGTGCCGCCGGGCAGGCGCATGTTCGAGGTGTCCGCCGACGAGACCTTCGCCCTGGCGGCCGGGCATGGGCTGTCGCGCCTGCACCTGAGCACGCGCGAAGACATGCTGGACCGCGGCGACGTGCATTGGAGCTTCGTGGGATTGGTGCGAGGCTGATGCCCGGCGCGGCCCGGCGACGCTATGATGGAGCCGTCCTGTCATTGGCCCGCTTGTCATGCCGCAATCCGTGTTTCCTGACGTTTTCCTGACTCCCCGGCTGCGTGCGCAGCGCATGCGGCAGGGGCATCTGCCATTCATCATCGACATGCACGCCAACGCCGATCTGATGGAGACGATGGGCGGCACGCGCGACGCCGCCGCCAGCCGGCTCTACGTGGCGCAGAACGTCTCGCATTGGGTCGAGTACGGGTACGGCATGTATATGCTCGAAGACCGGCACACGGGCGCGATGGCGGGCCGCGCCGGCCTGAAGTACACGGTGTCGGGCGACCACGGCGCCATCGAGCTTGCCTATGCCTTCCAGCCCCACTGCTGGGGGCAGGGCTACGCGGGCGAGATCGCCGCCTCGCTGATCGAAATGGGGTTCGAGTTGTTGCCGGTGGACGTGCTGTCAGCGGTGGCGTTGCGCTCCAACGCGGCGTCTCGCCGCGTCATGGAAAAGACAGGCTTGCGGTATGTGGGTGAAACGGCGGGCGACGACGCCAGCGCCAAAGTCCGCTACGAGATCCGCCGCAGGGAATGGCGGGCCGCCCACGCGCCAGCCAGTGCCTGACGGCGGGCGCATCGGCGCTAACATTGCGGCATGAGCACGACGACCCTCTCCGAAGACAATGACCCGCAGCCCGTTCCCCCGGAGCGCCCCGCGCCCGAGGAATGCTGCAACAGCGGTTGCATCCCCTGCGTCTATGACCGCTACGACGAGGCGATGGAGGCCTACCGCGAGGCGCTGAAAGCCTGGCGCGCCCGCCACGAACGACAGAATCCGTAGATCTGTCGCGTCACCCTGCCAGCTTCATGTGGATGATCGGGAACGGGCGGCCCGCGTCGTCTTGGGCCGACCTGCCCACGTCTTCGAATCCGTAATGCTTGTAGAAGCCGTGCGCTTGCGGGTTTTGTTCGTTCACATCCACCAGCAGGGTGCCGTGCAGCGAACGCGCGAAGTTCAGCAGCCGGCGGCCGGCGCCTTTGCCGCGCTGGTTGGCGTCCACGAACAGCATTTCGACCTTGTTGCCGGACAAGCCCATGAAGCCGGCGAGTTCACCGGCATCGTCTTCACAGACCCACACGCGTACTGACGGCAGGTAGGTGTTGAGCACCTGCGGGTACATGGCCTGAATTTCTTTTTCGGTCAGGAAGGAATGCGTGGCGCGCACCGACCGTAGCCAGATGTCCGCCAGGACCAGGTCGTCGCCGTGATTGCGTTCTCGGATATTCATTTTCTTATTGATTCTGTTTGTCAAAAGGCGCCGCGGTCCTTGGCCGCCGCGCCTTCATCCTGCCTACAGTCCTGAACGATAAAGCTCGGTTGCCGCCAGGACGGTTTCCATTTGCACAGTATGCGCGAAAACAAAGCGGTCGCCGTAGACGGTTTCATCCGGAAACTCCGAGATCAGCGCCAGCGGCAGTTCTTCGCGGTCGCTTTCCGTGATCTGCACCGGAATGCCGTTCAGCACGTCGAAACCCGATTCGAGCGCGTGCGCATGAAAGAGTTCCAGCTGGCGCGCATTGAATTCCACCAGCCCCGGCACATTGCGGGCCAGCCGGGCCGTCACGCCTTCGATCAGGCGGCGTGCGCGTTCGCTCCAGCCCGGATGGTGGCGCAACACCAGGAAGAAGCCTTTGGGGACCGTCCACAATTCGAAATTGCGGGGCAGGTAGCCCGACAGCGGACGCGTCCATTCATGCGCGGGGTAGCCATGCAGGTTGATATGCAGCTGGGCGCCGCTGATCGCGTGCGCCTGGTGGCGGCCGTCGCGTTCGAAGAACGGCGCGTGTTCGCGGTAGGCGATGTCGTCGCCCAGGGCGCTGTAGCGCGAGGCGTGCAGCATGTGGCGCGGATGGTGTTCGCGCAGGCGGTTGAACAGCGCATAGCCATCCGGGTTCTCCGCGGCGATCAGCGCAAAATGCGCGTTGCCGCGGGCGGCCAGCGTCTGTGCCGCGCGCAAGGCGCCCACGACGCCGGACGTCTCGTTGGCGTGCTGCGCGCCCGAAATGAAAACGGCGGGGCCGGGGCCGCGCACATAGGTGCCCAGCACCGGGCGGCCCTGGCGGGAAACGGCCTGGAAGTCGTCGCCGACGAACGCCGCCATGCAGCCGGCGATCTGGCCGGCGGTCAGGGGTTCGCGGCGCTGGGCCAGGGGGGCGTCAAGCGGCGTGGCGACGACGGGCGCCGGCGCCTCGAACGGTTCGACCGAAATCTGTACGCGCGCGGCGCCGTCATGGCGGCGGATGTCGGGGATGATCTGGCCGGGCTGCAGGCCACGGTCGCCGGAGGGGCGGCCGGAGTGGTGCTGGAAGTGTTCCAGCAACGAAAAATACACGTCCTCGTGCAGGGCTTCGAAGGTGCTGACGATCTCTTCGTCCACGGGCAGGGCGAAGTCCATGCCCGGCAGGTCAACGCGGATTTCCAGACGGTCGAAGTACGGCTCGTGCGCGCCCCAGGGGTGGTTGCGCACGGTGTCGACGATGCTGCGGAACACCTGCTGGTATTCCGTGGCATGGGCGGCGTCGGTCTGCACCTGCCCATCGGCGTCGCGCACCCGCAGCCAACCAGTGGGCGACAGTTCAGGTTTGCCGTCCTGGGCCTGGCCCAGCTGGTTGGGGGCGAAGACGCGCGTCTCTACCTTGCGGCCGTCGGCGTAGGTCAGCGTGACGTCGTAGTGCAGGTCGGATGCGCCGGCCTGCATCACCACGCGCACGCCTTCCATCAAGGCGACCAGCGGGTAGGCTTCCAGCGTGAAGCGCTTGGCCTGGGCGTGCTCGTGCAGCGGGTAGCGCACCAGGGCGGACACGAGGCCTTCGCGCTCGACGTCTTCCAGAAAGAAATGCACCAGCGGCTTGTAGGCGCTGCGAAAGCGCGCCGTCACCCCGGCCTGCGCCAGCCGGGCTTCCGCCGCGCGGCGGGCGTCCACGCCCTCAAACAGCCAGCCTTCCACGACCGCGCCGCGCCAAGCGGGCGCCATATAGGCGTGGGTCCAGGCGTCCAGCGTGCGGTCGAATGTTTTTTCCAGCAAAGACATGCTTTGTGTTCCTTCGGAGTTCTTTCGTCATCCGGCAATGGGAAAAATGCCCCTTGCGGGGCATTTGTGCTTTACACCTTACCGGTGGGGTCCAGGCGGTCTCGCAGCCAGTCGCCAAGCAGGTTCAGGCCCAGTACGGTCAGCATGATCGCCAGGCCCGGGAAGACGCTGACCCACCATGCGGTCTGCATGTAGGTGCGGCCATCCGCAAGCATACCGCCCCAGCTGGGGATCATCGGATCCACGCCCAGGCCCAGGAAGGTCAGGCTGCTTTCCAGCAGGATGTTGTTGGCGACGTTGAGCGTCATCAGGATCACCAGCGGGCCCAGCAGGTTGGGCACGATGTGGTGGCGGATCATCGCCAGGTCGCGCACGCCGAAGGCGCGGGCGGCCAGCACGAACTCGCGTTCACGCAACGCCAGGACCTGTGCCCGCACCAGGCGCGCGTATTGCACCCATTGCGACACGATCATGAAGAAGATCACGTTGAACAGTCCGCCGCCCAGGATGGCGATGAACGTGATCGCGACCAGGATGAAGGGCAGCGCCAGCTGCACGTCGGCGAAGCGCATGACGATCATGTCCCAGAAGCCGCGGTAGTAGCCGGCGATCAGGCCCATGATGATGCCCAGCAGGGCGCCGCCCAGGACGGACGCGAAGCCCACCATCAGCGAAATCTTGCCGCCGACGATCACGCGGGCCAGCACGTCGCGGCCCAGCGGGTCGGTGCCGAACGGATGCGCGGCGGACGAGAAGGGCGCCATCAGGCGGGCGGCCAGGTCCATCGATTCGCCGCCGTCCGGAAACAGCCAGCCGGAGGTCAGCACCAGCAGGACCATGACGCCGGTCAGCAGGGCGCCCAGCACGAATTCCAGCGAACGGTAGCGGCTGCGCGGCTTGAAGGGCTTGGGGGCGGCGGCGGTGGGGGTGGTTGTCTGCATGATGCTTACCGCGTGCGGATACGGGGATCGACGATGCCGTAGGCGATGTCGACGATCAGGTTGACCAGGACGATGACGGTGGCCAGCACGGTGACCGTGCCTTGCAGCACCGGATAGTCGCGGCCGGAAATGGCGTCGAACGCCAGCGTGCCCAGGCCGGGCCAGTTGAACACCATCTCGATGACGACGATGCCGCCGATCAGGCCGCCGAACTGCAGGCCAAGGTAGGTGATCAGCGGAATCGCGCAATTGCGCAGCGCGTGCTTGTACAGCACCACGCGTTCCTTCAGGCCCTTGCTGCGCGCCACCATGATGTACTGCGCCGACAGCGTTTCCAGCATGGTCGTGCGCACCAGGCGGATGTTCGTGGCGCTGAGGATGATGGCCATCGTCAGGGACGGCAATATCAGGCTGGCCGGACCGCTCCAGCCCGAAGGCGGCAGCAGCGGGAACGTGATCGACAGCAGCAGCACCAGCATCAGCGCCAGCCAGAAGTTGGGAAACGACAGCCCCACCAGCGACAGGATGCGGATGGCCTGGTCGGTCGTCTTGCCGCGCTTGATGGCCGCCTGGATGCCCAGCGGCAGCGAGATCAGGATCGAGAAGATCAGCGACGTGAAGGCCAGCATCAGCGTCGCGGGCAGCGCGTCGCCGATCAGCTTGGCCACCGACGTGCCGCCCATGAAGCTGCGGCCGAAGTCGCCGTGCAACAGGCCCTGCATGTACGACAGGTATTGCTCGTGAAAGGGGCGGTTCAGGCCCAGCGCCTGGCGGATGTTGGCCAGGTCCTGTTCGGTGACGCTGCCCGAGCCCTGGCTGAGCATCAGCGCGGGGTCGCCGGTCAGGCGCACGGCATAGGAGACAAGCAGCGTCACGGCGACGATCACGAAGACCGCCTGCAACACGCGTTTAATGAGAAATCCGGTCATAAGGCGCCGCTCCGGCTTGCGCCGGAGAGGGTCGGTAATGGTATTGCTTCAACGGGCATCGTCGATGCTTCAACGGGTATCGCACCAGCGGGATGCGAGGGATCCGGCTTTGCCGGTCCCGAGGCATGCCCCCTGGGGGGAAGCGCGGTAGCGCTTCGGGGGGACGCTACTCTACGCTGGCGTCGAGGAAGCGGAAACGGATGTCGCCCGGGACTTCCAGGTTCTTCACGCGCTTGTTCACGCCCACGATCGTGTTCAGGCTGTACAGCGGCAGTTCCAGCGCCTGGTCGGCCACGTAGCCGGCGATTTCCTGCAGCATGGCTTCGCGCTTCTTCACGTCGTAGACGGTGCGTTGCGCTTCCAGCATGCCGTTGAGCTTGGCGTCGTTGTCGTACGGGTTCCACTTCTGGCCCGTGTGATACATCAGGTAGGCGGTGTTGTCGTAGTCGTACGTCCAGCCGCCCCACTGGTTCTGCCACATCTCGCCCGTCTTGCCGCCAGGGATGATGTCGTTGAGCAGCACGCCGGTTTCATACGGCTTGATGGTTGCGCGCACGCCCACGGCTTGCAGGTAGCCCGACACGGCCTGGGCCACTTCGCGGAAGTTCGAGTCGCTGCCGCGCACGTCGATCTGCACGGTGGCGCCCGGCTTCACGCCGGCGGCCGCCAGCAGCTTTTTGGCTTCGGCGGGGTTGAACGGCAGGGGCTTCTGTTCGGGGTTGTAGCCGAAGGACTGCGGGCCCTGGAAGCTGGCGATGACCTTGGCCTGGCCCAGCAGCAGTTGCTTGACGATGGCTTCGCGGTCGACCGCCATGATCAGCGCGCGGCGAACGTCGCGGTTCTGCGTGATGCCGCTCTTGGTGTTGTAGCGCAGCGCGAAGGCCACGGGGCCGCCGGTCGAGATGACGTCGGCGTTGCCGGACTTCTTCACGGTCTCGATCAGGCCCAGCGGGATCAGGGTGGCGATGTCGATGCGGCCGGCCTGCAGTTCGGCGACCTGGGTGCCGGGTTCGCCGATGAAGCGGTACACGACCTTGTCCAGCTTGGGCTTGCCGCCCCAGTATTCGTCATTGCGCGCCAGGGTCACGTTGACCTTGGGCTGGTAGCTTTCGAACTTGAACGGGCCGGTGCCGACCGGGTTCGTGTTGAAGAAGTCTTCGCCCTTTTCCTTGATGTACTTCGGCGGCACGATCATGGCGCCGTAGCCGGCCAACTTGGTCAGCAGGACGGGGTCGGGCTGCTTGAGGATGAAGTCGACGGTGTGCTCGTCCACGACCTTGACTTCGCCGATCGAGTCGTAGTTGGACTTCTGCGGGCCCTTGGCGCCTTCCGCGCCCAGCAGGCGGTCGAAGGTGAACTTCACCGCTTCCGCGTTGAAGGGTTCGCCGTTGTGGAACTTGACGCCCTCGCGCAGCTTGAAGCGCAGGCGCTTGTTCTCGTCCAGGTATTCCCAGCTGGTCGCCAGGCCCGGCTGCAGCTTCAGGTCGGCGCCGCGCATCGTCAGGCCGTCGTACAGGTTGCCGCCCACGGAACCCCAGAAGGTCACGAAGGTGTCGATCGGATCCCAGCTGCCCGGGTCCTGGTTGATGGCCACGCTGAGCGTGCCCGCGGCATGCGCGGTCGAGAAGACGGCGGGCAGCGCGCCGCCCAGCGCCAGGGTCAGGGCGGCGGCGGTGAAGGTGGTGCGTAGGGATTGCATGTTCGCTCCAGGGACGGGAAGTCGGGTCGGGCCGAGGGAAAAAGGGGGATTCAAGCCGCCCGGGCCACTTGGTGGCCGGGCGCGAATTCGATCAGGGGGATGATGGCGGGTTCGTCGCCCACGCGGCGGACCGGGCTGGGGATTTCGCCTTCGATCAACGACGTGTCGATGTGGCGGCCGGGTTCAGCCACCGGCACCGCGGCCAGCAGCTTGCGGGTATAGGCATGTTGCGGCGATTCGAAGATCTGCCGGCGGGTGCCCAGTTCCACGATCTGGCCCAGGTACAGCACCGCGACGCGGTGGCTGACCTTTTCCACCACCGCCATGTCGTGCGTGATGAACAGGTAGGACAGGCCGCGGTCTTTCTGCAGGTCCATCAGCAGGTTCAGGATCTGCGCCTGGATGGACACGTCCAGCGCCGACACGGATTCGTCGGCGATGATCAGTTTGGGGTTGCTGGCCAGGGCGCGCGCGATGCAGACGCGCTGACGCTGGCCGCCCGAAAATTCGTGCGGGTAGCGCTTGGCGTGTTCGGGCTTCAAGCCCACTTGCTCAAGCAGTTCGCCCACGCGGCGCGCAATGGCCGCGTCGCCGGCCAGGAGGCCGTGCGTGCGGATGGGTTCTGCGATGCTGAACGCCACCGTCTTGCGCGGATCCAGCGACGCGTAGGGATCCTGGAAGATGTACTGGATTTCCTGGCGCAGGCGCTGGCGGCCCGCGGCGTCCATCGAAAAGATGTCCTGGCCGTTGTAGCGCACCGCGCCCGAGGTCGGCGCCACCAGTTGCTGCAGGGTCTTGCCGATGGTGGATTTGCCGCTGCCCGATTCGCCCACCAGCGCCAGCGTTTCGCCGGGGTAGACGTCAAAGCTCACTTCTTCCACGGCATGCACGCGGTGCGTGACGCGGCCGAACAGGTTGTGGCCCACGTCGAAGCGGGTAGTCAGCTTTTCGACCCGCAACACGGGTTCGTCGTAGCGCGCCGTGTCCTGTTCGCGCGTTTCGCCCACTTCGCGCAGGGTGTCGCCTTCCAGCACGGTCTGCGGCGTGCGCCGCGGCAAGTCGCTGCCCGTCAGGCTGCCCAGCCGCGGCACGGCGGCCAGCAGCGCGCGGGTATAGGGATGCTTGGGCGCGTTGAAGATCTCGTCGACGGTGCCTTGCTCGACCTTTTTGCCGCGCAGCATTACGACCACGTCGTCGGCCATCTCGGCCACCACGCCCATGTCGTGCGTGATGAAGATGACGGCCGTGCCCAGGTCGCGCTGCAACTCGCGGATGGTATTCAGGATCTGCGCCTGGATGGTCACGTCCAGCGCGGTGGTCGGCTCGTCGGCGATCAGCAGGCGCGGCTGGCAAGACAGGGCCATCGCGATCATCACGCGCTGGCGCATGCCGCCGGACAGCTGGTGCGGATAGCGGTCCAGCAACTGCTCGGCGTCCGGCAGGCGCACCTTCTCAAGCAGCTTGCGCGCCGATTGGCGCGCGGCGGAGCGGGACAGCTGCTGGTGCAGCATGATGGCCTCGACGATCTGGTCGCCGATCGTGAAGACCGGGTTCAGCGAGGTCATCGGCTCCTGGAAGATCATCGCGATGTCGTTGCCGCGGATCGCGCGCATCTGCTCGTCGGTAGCCTGGGTCAGGTCGGTCTCGCGGCCGTCGTTGTCGCGGAACAGGATCTGGCCCGTGGCGATGCGGCCGCTGGTGTAGTCGGTCAGCCGCATGATCGCCATGGACGTAACCGACTTGCCCGAGCCCGATTCGCCGACGATCGCCAGCGTCCTGCCGGGCCGGACATCGAAGTCCAGGCCGTCGACGGCGCGGAACACGCCATTCTCGGTATTGAAATCAACCGATACGCCGCGTACGGACAGCAACGGGGCGGACGAAGAGGCAGTAGTGCTAGACAACGTGGATTCTCACAGCGAGGTGGCGGCGCGGGCAGCCTGGTCGTACAGGCCCGAGAGGGTGCGCAGGGTGTTGGCCAACTGGTGGTTGGCGTCGTCCGCGGCGGGGGAGTCGATGAACGATTTGACGAGGCATTGCTCGCGCACTTCGGCGTAGCGCTGGATCGCGGCGGCGCCGGCTTCGGTCGTCGTGTAGATCACTTCCTTGCCCGTCTTGGCGCTTTGCACCACGCCCAGCCGTTCCAGCTTCTTCAGTGAATAGTTCACCAGGTGGGTGTCTTCGACATTCAGCGTGAAGCAGATATCCGCCAGCTTCTTGCCCCGGCCGCGGTGGAACACATGGTTGAGCACCAGGATGTCCAGCGAGGTCAGTTCGGGCAAGCCTGCGCACGCCATGCAGCGCACCATCCAGCGGTTGAAGGCGTGGGACGCGATGATCAGGCCGAATTCCACCTCGGACAACTCCGGGGCAGACGAGGCGAGGTGAGCAGAGGAAACAATGACGTCCCGGACGGATACAGACATGGACAAGGCAAGTAAGGGACGGATCGATGACAAAACGTTGGCGAATTATTGACGATTTGTTGTTATGGAGGCATTCGGGATAACCCGGGGAAATAAGGGGCGCGTGCGTTACCTGAGTGATGCGACGCGGGTACCGATATTTTGGAATTCGCGATAAGGCACGAAATTCGGACTCATCTGATTTCTTTTCCGCGCAAGTTCTTCTAATTTTGGCGGCGACGGTTGCAATGTAAAAGGACATAAAAGGATATGCATCGCCCCTATGCAGTGAAATAAGTAACTAGAAATATCAAAAATAAACAGAACAGCGCGGTTTTTGCATGAGACAGACGTATGGGAGTTGCTTTGTTCAGGCGAGGGAGGGGGCTGGTTGCAGTCGCCGTAATCGGGTCTTCGGCAGCCGCTTTTGCTCAACCGTTGCCGGATGGTGGGCGCGCCGCCGAGATCCAGCGCCGGCAGGAACTTGAAATCGATGCGCAACGCCAGCGGGCCGCTGAACGCCCCGACGTCCTGAGTCCCGACGCCCAGCCTGCCGCAAGAGCCCTGCAGTTTCCGGCCGAGACTCCCTGCTTCGCCATCAAACAATTGGTTTGGGATGGCGCGCAGCCGCCGGCATTCGTGTTGCAAGCCAGCCGCGCGGTGGTGGGTCAATGTGTGGCCGGGCAAGGCTTGCGGGCATTGCAGGAATATCTCACCGGTGAACTGATCGACAGCGGCAGGGTGACCGCCCGTGTGCTGGTTCCCGAACAATCGTTGGCGGAGGGCAGGCTGACGCTGCGCTATGTGCCGGGGCGCATATCCGGCGTCAAAGGCGAAAGCACCGTCGGCTGGTGGCGCACCGCGATGCCGACGGGCCCCGGCGGCGAGTTGAACCAGCGCGATCTGGACCAGGCGTTGGAGAATATTCGCAGGCTGGCCGGTCAGGCGGGCGCGGCGATCGATGTCGCGCCCGGCCCCGAGCTGGGGGATTCGGACATCGTCATCCGTCCGGGCGCCGGCAAGCGCTGGCACGGCTATGTCGGCGGCGACAACGGCGGCTTGGAGACCGTCGGCAAATATCAGGTCAATGCCGGGCTGACCCTGGATTCACCGTTGTTTCTATATGACCAACTATCGGTGTCCTGGAACAGCAACGCACGCTGGCGCGACTCAAATTCGAACACGCGTGCGGCGTCACTGAACTACAGCATTCCCTTCGGCTATTGGACGTTCTTCGCGGGCGCCAGCAAGTCGACCTACCGGCAGACCGTGGCCGACTTCGACGAGCCCATCATCTACGGCGGAACCACCAAGCAGCTGCAGGCGGGCGTCTCCGTCGTGCCCTATCGCGGTTCGGCCTACAAGGGGAACGCGTCGTTCACCTTGTTGCGCAAGCGCACGGACAGCACCCTGGACGATGTGCCCATCGATGTGCAACGCCGTGACGTTACCGGCTACGAGTTCAGCTACGGGCATCGCCAGTATCTGGGGCAGTCGGTGCTGGACGTGGGGGGCGGGGTGCGCGGCACGTTGCCGCATTATTCCGATCAACCGGGTTACGTCTACGGCGACCCCGATTGGAACGGGCGTAGCACCATCTATGCCGGAAGTATCGGTCTTTATGTGCCCTTCAAGATTGCGGACCAGCCCTTCGCGTACCAAGGCAACTGGCAGATCCAGCACGCCAAGACCGCCGTCGTGCCGGCAGACTATTTCACTATCGGCAACCGCTACGCGGTGCGCGGCTTCGATGGCCAGATGACCTTGGCCGCCGAAGACGGCTGGTCGCTGCGCAATGACCTTTCGTTGAATCTGGAGCGCCTGACAGGCTTGCCGGGGCAGCAGCTCTATACCGGTGTCGATGTCGGCCGCGTCGGCGGCCCGTCCGCCGCGTTCCTGTCCGGTCGCACCCTGGTCGGCGCGGTGGCCGGATTGCGCGGCCGGTTTTCCATGCCTTATGTCAATGCCAGCTACGACCTGTCTGCCGGCTGGCCGTTGAAAAAGCCCGAGTCTCTAAAGACGTCGACCACCGTGTTTTCGATGGTCGTGATGTTCGAGTTCTGATCGCCCGCGCCCTCACCTTGCGGTGACGGCCCGCTCAATCCCCGAGTTGCATTCTCAGGTAGGCCTCATGTCCAAGCTTCGTTCGCTGATTGTCTGGTCCGTCGTGTTCACGCAGGTGTGGACACCGCTGTTGGCCCAGACTTTGCCGATCTCTGTCGACAAGAACGTGTCCGGAGCGAAGCCATCCGTCGGCGTTACCAACGGCGTGCCCGTCGTCAACATCGCGCCGCCATCGGCGGGCGGGGTTTCCAACAACCGCTATACCCAGTTCAACGTGGGCCCATCGGGCGTGGTACTGAACAACAGCGGCGGGGCCAGCCAATCCCAACTAGCCGGGCAAGTCGCCGGCAACGTCATGTTGGGCAACCAGCGCGCGACGACGATTCTGAACCAGGTCACGGCGCCAAATCCGTCGCAACTGCTGGGCACGCTGGAGGTCGCGGGCAACCGGGCCAATATCATCGTCGCCAATCCGGCGGGCATCACCTGTAATGGCTGCGGCTTCTTGAATGCGGACCGTGCCACCCTGACGACGGGGCGGCCGCAAGTCGGCCGGGACGGGAGCATTGCGCTGGACGTGGGCGCGGGCAAGATCCGCGTGGAGGGCGAGGGCTTGTATGGAGCCAATGTCAGGCAGGTCGACCTGATTGCCCGAAGCTTGGAGATCAACGCTGACGTGTGGGCGGATCGGCTCAATGTGACGGCCGGTGCGTCGCGCGTCGATTATTCGACGGGCGCCGTATCGGCGCAAGGCGGCGTGGGGGAGGCGCCTGCCCTGGCGTTGGATACCGCGGCCTTGGGCGGCATGTACGCCAATAGCATTCGCTTGATCGGCACCGAGGCCGGCGTGGGCGTGAACATCGGCGGCAATCTGGTCGCCCTGACCGGCGACCTGCAGGTCAACGCCGCGGGCGATGTCCGCATCGCCCCGCGCGCTACCGTGCAGGCGGCGGGCAATCTGCGCGTGGACAGCGGCCGTGACCTGGCCGTGCAGGGCGCGGCGCAGGCCGGCGGAACCGCCGCGCTCGCCGCAGTGCGCAATGTCTCGGTCCAGGGCGACGTCGCGGCGAGCGGGGCCTTGAGCGTGGCGGCCGGCGGTGACGCCATCGTCGGCACGCAGGGCAGCCTGCGCACGCAAGGCGCCTTGCGTATGGCGGCCGGCAAGGATCTGTCGCTATCGGGCAATCTGCTGACCACCGATCAGAATGTGAGCGCAACCTCTGGCCGCAACCTGAAGGTGGCGGGCCAAGCGGTCGCGCCGCAGCCGGGCCAGGGCGGGACCGGCGGCAATGCCGGCGGAAACGGTTCCAGTACGGGTACGGGTTCCGGCACGGGTTCGGGAAGCGCTGGCAGTGAAGCCGGCAAGACGCCGGATTCCGCCACGCCCGGTGGGCAGGGCGGCGGCGCTTCGATGGCGGCGGGCACCGTGTCCGCAAAGGAAGGCGTCACGCTGCAGGCGGGTCGTGACCTGGTGTTGCCGAACCAGGTATACGCGTCCGGCACGCTCCAGGCGCAGGCTGGCGCGGACGTCGTGTCCGATGCCGGGGGGCAGCTGCAGTCGGCGCGCGGCATGACGATACGCGCGGGCGAGGCCGTCACGCTGGCCGGATCGGCCCTGACGGACGGTGCGCTGTCCATCGAGGCCGCCCGAGACTTGCGCCTGGACGGTAGCGCGCTGGCCTATGGCGGCGCGCTGAACCTGAAGAGCGGGGGCGATTTGCGCCTGGGTGATTCCAGCAAGGCGCAGGGCAAGCGCGTCGGGCTGGACGCGGCGCGCGATCTGCGGGCCGGCGGCGAACTGGTGTCAGAGAGCGCGGTGGAACTCAAGGCGGGACGCGATGCCGCGGTAGGTGCGCGAGTGCTGGCGCGCGGCGATCTGGACGTGCGTGCGCAAGGTGCCGCGGCGGTGACCGGACAGCTGGAATCGCTAGGCCGCGCGCGACTGCAAGCCGGTGACGGCGCCACGCTGACGGGCAGCATGAGCGGCAATCAGGGCGTGGAGCTGCGCGCGGCCGGGCCGCTCGTCATCAGCGGCACGGCCGGCGCGGCCCAAGGCGCGTTGACCCTGGCGTCGGACGGCGATCTGACCGTGGGCGGCAGCGCGCAGGCTGGCGGCCCGGTGGCGCTCAGCACGAAGGGTGCGTTGAACGTGGCCGGTACCGTGTCATCCCTGGCCGGGCTGACGGCCCAGGCCGCGGGCGATGCCACCGTCAACGGCAAGCTGCTGGCCGGCGGCCCGTTGCTGCTGGATGCGATAGGCCGGGTGGCGGCGGGCGCGGACTCGCGCCTGCAATCGGAAGGTGCGATGCAAGTGCGCGCCGGGAACGACCTGGCCTTGGCCGGCATGGCGGAAACCAATGCGGGCCTGAACGTGGACGCGGGCCGCGACCTGCGCGTGGACGGCGCCGCGTTGGCCTATGGCGGCGAGTTGTCTCTGAACGCAGGTAACGGTTTGCGGCTGGGTAGCGCCGGCCGTGCGCAGGGCGAAGGCGTGACGGCGCGTGCCGGTGGCGATCTGCAGGCGGATGGCGCAGTGACCGCGCGCGGCGATATCGCGCTGAACGCCGGCCGCGATGCCAGCCTGGGCGGCAAAGCCGCGGCCACGAACGACGTGAAACTCGAAAGCGGTCGCAATCTGGCCGTTGCGCAGGGCGCCCAACTGGACGCCGAAGGCAAAGCGCAACTCAAGGCGGGGCAGGATGCGACGCTGGCGGGCACCGTGCGCAGCAACAACGGAAACCGCATCGAAGCCGCCGGCGCCTTGCGGCTGGACGGTGAAACCTCGGCGGTTTCGGGCGGGATCGATCTGCTGGCAGGAAGTGGCCTGACGGTGGGCAGCCAGGGCAAGGCGCAGGCAGGCGGCGCGTTGCGCGGCGAAAGCGGTGGCGCCTTGGCGGTGGACGGCGAACTGGCCAGCCAGGGGGCGTTGACCCTGGCATCGGCGGGCGGCGCAAAGGTGGGCGGACAACTTCTCTCCGGCGATACCTTGTTGCTGCACGCAGGCACGGACTTGCAGACAGGCCAAGCCGCCCAACTGCAATCGTCCAGGAACATGACGTTGAGCGCGGGTCAGGACGCCAGCTTGGCGGGCACGGCCTTGAGTGACGGCGGCATCGCGATCGACGCGGTGCGCGGATTGCGCGTGGACGGCAGCGCGCTGGCCTACGGCGGCGTATTGGCGATGAACGCCGGCAGCGATCTGCTGCTGGGCGATGCCGGCAAGACGCAGGGCAAGGGTGTTACCGCCCTGGCGGCGCGGGACCTCATCGCCGGCGGCCAGATGGTCTCGGCAGGATCGGCCACCCTGACCGCCGGCCGCGACGCGGTGTTCGGCGCCAGGCTCAGCGTCGATGGCGACTTGACGCTGCGTGCGCAGGACAAGGCGAAGCTCACGGGCCAGGTCGAAACGACGGGTATGGCCAACCTGCAGGCGGGGGGCGAAGTGGCCTTGCCAGGCAGCCTGCTTAGCAACCAGGGCACCGATGTGCGCGCCGGAGGCGCGCTGGATGTCAGCGGCACAGCCGGCGCGGCCCAAGGCGCATTGACCCTGGCCGCTGAGGGCGACTTGGCGGTGGGCGGCAGCGCGCAGGCGGGCGGGCCTTTGTCCATGATCGCAAAGGGCGCGCTGAGCGTGGCGGGCACGGCGTCGTCGCTGGCCGGATTGACGGCTCGAGCGGGAACCGACGCCACGGTCACGGGCAAGCTGCTGGCCGACGGCCCGCTGCTGCTGGAAGCAATGGGACAGTTGCTGGCGGGCGCCGACGCGCGCCTGCAATCCGAGGGGGGCATGGCCTTGCGTGCCGGCCAGGACCTGATCCTTGCCGGCGAGGCCGAAACCAATAAGGGCCTGACGCTGGAGGCCGCGCGCGACCTGCGCGTGGATGGCGCGGCGCTGGCCTATGGCGGCTTGTTGACGATGGATGCAGGCAACGACCTGCGCTTGGGCAACGCCAGCCGCACGCAGGGCAATGGCGTGTCGGCGCGCGCTACCGGCGATTTGCTGGCGGGCGGCGCGATGGCGTCGCGCGGCGACATCCTGTTGACCGCAGGACGCGACGCGCGCGTCGATAGCAAGGCCGCGGCCACTGGCAACCTGTCGTTGGTCGCCGGGCGCGACCTTGCCATGGGCACGACGGCGCAATGGGATGCCGAAGGGGCGTCGCAGGCCCGGGCCGGCAACGATATGACGCTGGCCGGTGCATGGCGCGGCAACGGCGACATGACCATGACCGCCGCAGGCAAGCTTTCCGTCGACGGCGCGCTTGCCGCCAGCGGCGGCCGCCTGAGTCTGGACGCCGGCGGCGACCTGTCGATGAGCGAAGTTGCGCGGGTGGCAGCAAAGGGTCCGGTCACTGTGACGACGCTTGGCGACCTGCGCGTGGCGGGCGCGCTCAGTTCGCTGGATGCCTTGACCATGCAGGCCGCGCGTACCGCGACCTTGGCAGGGCAGGTCTACGCGGCGCGCGGCCTCGACATGAGCGCGGGCCAGACATTGACGGCCGCGGCTGGTTCGCACCTTCAATCCGACGCGTCGATGGCGCTGCGGGCGGGGCAGGACCTGAACCTTGCCGGCACCGCGCTGGCCGAAGGCGGCATGGCGCTGGATGCCGCGCGCGACCTGCGCGTGGACGGCAACGCGCTCGCCTATGGCGGTGCGCTGAACCTGAAGAGCGGCAACGACATGCGGCTGGGCGCTGTCAGCCAGCTGCAAGGCAAGGGCGTGCTGGCGGAAGCCGGCCGCGACCTGGCGTTGGACGGCATCCTGGTGTCCTCCGCCGATGCGGCGTTGCGCGTGGCGCGCGACGTCCGCGTGGACGGCAGATTGGGCGCCGACGGCGCGCTGGATTTCAGTGCAGGGGGCAACATGCGCGTCGGCGCGGCGGCGCAGCTCGACGCCTCGGAACAGGCGCGATTGGCGGCTGCGGGCAATCTGGAACTGGCCGGGGCCGTGCGCGGCGACAAGGGCGCGCGCCTGGAAGCGGGCGGCCGGATGGATCTGTCCGGAACCGCCGCGTCGGCCAACGGTACGCTCGATCTGATCGCGGGCCTGGACATGGCACTGTCGGCAGGTAGCCGGGCGCTGGCGGGCGGTGTGCTGCAAGCGCGCGCAGGCGGCACGCTGTCGGCGGCGGGCACGGTTTCCTCGCTGGCGGACGTGATACTGGACGCGGTATCCGACATCAGCCTTGCAGGGCAGAGTCTGGCTGCGGGCAAGCTGACGATTTTGTCCGGCGCTGCGCTGGCTACCACGGCGGATTCACGCCAGCAGGCCGATGGCTCGGTCGACGTGCAGGCCGACAGCGCGACGCTGGCCGGCATGCTGGTGGCGGGGCAATCCGCGGCACTGCAAATCGACAAGGACCTGTCGGTGGATGGCACGGTGCTGGCCGATGCGGGAGCGCTCAAGGCCAGCAGCGGCGGCGTCATCACGCTGGGCAGCCAAAGCGCGCTGCAAGCCGGCGGGCTGCTGCAGGCGCAAGCGGGCGGCAAGCTGCTGGCGAACGGCACGATCTCCGGTCAGCAAGACATCGTTCTGAAGGCCGGCACGGACGCTGAGCTGAACGGCAAGGCGGTGGCCAACGACAGTCTCAGCGCCGACGCGGGCGGCAATCTGACCATCGGCCAGGCCGGCCTGGCCCAGGGTAGCAGCGAGCTGCTGCTGAACGCAGGCCAGGACTTGCGCATCGCCGGCACTGCGGGCACCGCGACGGGTGCGGGCGGCGGCGGCACGCTGCAAGCTCAGGCGGGCCGCGATCTGTTCATCACGGGCACGGCGACCGCTGGCTCGCCCATCGTCCTGGGCGCCTTGCGCGATGTTCGCATCGACGGCATCGCCACCGCGCTCGCAGGCGGCCTGACGGCCAATGCCGGCCAGAACCTGCGCGTTGGCACCGCCGGCAGAATGCAGGCTTCGGGTGGCTTGAGCGCTAGCGCGGGCGCGGACCTGGACACCGATGGCGTCATTGCCGCGGGCGGCGGCCTGACGCTTGCCGCAACCGGCGACGCCCGCTTGGGCGGCGTCGTGGCCGCGTTGGGCGAGAGCGCGGCGGGCAATGCCACGATCACGGCCGGACGCGACCTCATCGCGAAGCAAGATGGCCAGGTCCAGGCCGCGGGTACGTTGACGGCCCGCGCTGACCGCGACCTGTACGCGGCGGGCGCTCTGAGCTCGGTGGGCGACATGGCGCTTGCCGCCGCGCGCGACGCGCGGGTGGACGGCACCGCCGCCACCGACGCGGACCTGACGCTGACGGGCCGGGACATCGCGGTCGGCGCCACCGGTCTGGCGCAGGCCGGCCGCAGTCTGATCGCCACCGCCCAAGATTCGCTGCAAGCGGCCGGACGCCTGCTGGCGGGCGGCGCGCAATCGCTGACTGCGGGCGGCCGCATGACGGTGGACGGCACGGTCGCCGCCTTGCAGGGCGACCTGTCCTTGCACGCGCAGGGCGGTGACCTCTCGCTGGGGGTGGATTCGCGCCTGCAGGCGGGAGGATCGCTGACCGCGCAAGCGGGTGGCGCGTTGAGCGCCTTCGGCGCGGCGGCGGCGGAACAAGGCATGACGCTGCGGGCAGGCACGGACGCAACGTTGGGCGGGATTGCCGCTACGCAAGCCGGCGACCTCATCGTCAACGCCGGCGGCAAGCTCTCCGTCCTGGAGGACGCCCGCCTGCAGGCGGGTGCGGCGCTGGACTTGAGCGCCGGCAGCGCGCTGATCAACGCCGGCGTCGCTTCGGCGGGCACGGGCGCCCGCCTGTCGGCCGGATCCATGCTGGACAACACGGGGTCGGTATTGGCGGGCGGCGATCTGGTCGCCACCACGTTGGGGCAACTCTCCAACGCCGGCCGTTTCGTCGCGGGCGTGGGCGCCGATGGCTCGCTCAGTCTGCCGGGCAGCATTGTGCTGACGGCCGGAGCCATCGTGCATCGCGGCATCAGCCTGGCCGGCAAGGATGTGACCTTGTCCGCGGGTGGGCTGGATTTGGCGGGCGGCAAACTGTCCGCGGTCGGCAAGCTTGCCCTGGCGACACCGGGCAACATAGACACCAGCAATGCCGTCGTGCAGGGGGCAACCCTGGACATCACCGGCGCCAAGCTGCGCAACCAGGGCGGCAAGCTGACCGCGACGGGCGACGCCGCGATCAAGCTGGGCGGGCAACTCGACAGCACCGGCGGGCTGATTGCCGCCGCTGGCGACGCGTACATTGAAGCCGCAAGCATCGTCAACCGCGACGGCACGCTGGCCGCCCAAGACCTCACCGTCACCGCCTCCGGCGCAATCGATAACCGCGGCGGCCTGATCCAGGCAGACAACGCGCTGACCCTGAACGCGGCCAGTCTGGACAACAGCGGTACGCTGGGCGCCGCGGACGCGCCGCCCAAAGGGGTGCTGGGCAAGGTGGTCTCCATCGTGGCGGACCGCGTCAACAACCAGGCGGGCTCCATCGAGGCGATCGAGGACCTTGCTCTGACCGCCAAGGAACTGGACAACACAGGCGGCGAAGTCGCCTCGCAGGGCAACGCCAGTATCGTCGCCGACACGTTCAAGAACGCACAGGGCAAGGTGCAGGCGGGCAAGAGCCTGACGGTCATTACGCAGGTGCTGCAGGGGCTGGGCATGCTGCAATCGGCGGGCGACCTGTCGTTCCAATACGCGGGGTCCCTGAACCAGGAAGGCGACATCGCCAGCGGCCGCGATTTGAACCTGTCGGTCGGCGGCGCGATGGACAACCGCGCCACGATCACCGCCGCCCGCGACCTGAGCATCACGGCGGATTCGCTGAACAACCAGGCTTCCGGAGCGTTGCTGGCCGGTGGCGTGAACACCATCACGGTGGCGCAGGGCCTGAACAACGCTGGGCTGATCGACGGCGGCTCGACCCGCATCACCGCGGGCAGCCTGGACAATACGGGCCGCATTTATGGCGATGCCGTCACGATCCAGGCAGGCTCGCTGGTCAACGGCGCGGGCGCGGGCGGCGGCGCCGTCATCGCCTCGCGCGACAGCATGGATTTGGGCGTGGGCTCGCTGGTCAACCGCGACCACGCGCTGGTCTACACGGGAGCTGACCTGCGCATCGGCGGCGCGCTGGATGCCGCCGGCCGTGCCACGGGCCAGGCCGTCTCGCTGCTGAACGCCTCGGCCACTATCGAGGTGGCCGGCAACGCCAACATCTCGGCGGCGTCCATCCGCAACCAGAACGACCGCTACGTCAGCGAAACGGTGCAGCTGTCGGCCACGCCCAAGGTGTACTTCACGCCGGCCGGCACCACCGATATGTATGACGCCGAAACGAACTGGCTGTGCGATGAAGTGACGCCCATGTGCAGCAAGGATCCGGCCTGGCTGGACGACGATCCGGAGCGCATGTTCCTGTTGCCGTCGACCACCTATCCGGCGTCGCAGTACGGCCCCCCGTTTGACTACGCGCCTGCCTACAAAGGGAAGGCGGGGCAGGATGCACCGATTGCGCCGGCGCGTATCGCGAATCTGCGCGAATGCCTGTCAAGCGGCGTCAATACCGAGAATTGTGTCGGAAAGACGCGCTATGCGCCGGGAGACAAGATCTGGTCGGTATTCGGGGTGCCACCGCCGGAGGGCAATATTCCGCCGATGATCGAGTCCTGCCTGGGCGTGCAGTGCGAAATGGTGTCGACGCCGGAGCGTGACGCGGCGATCGCGCGAGACGAGGGCCGGCATGACCTGCTGGACGCGCGCATTCGCGCTTTCAATGCCGACTTCAACAATCGCCTGGTTGGCACGTTCACCTACTACCGCGTACAGGAGACCGTCACCGAGACCCGTACCGTTTCTTCCGACCCCGGCAAGATCCTGTCGGGCGGAGCCATGACGCTCACCGGCTCGGTCACCAACGACAAGAGCCAGATCGCCGCAGGCGGCGCGCTCACCGTGGCCGGTCCCGCCATCAACAACATTGGCGCGGGCGGCGAACGCACCGTCACACGAGTCGGCACCGCCACGGTCACCCAGGCGCGTTCGAGTGATCGCAAGGAATACGCCAGTGCGTACAACGCCACCCTGGCCGGCCAGCCCATCGAGCTTCCGGTCGGCACGTCAGAGGGATACGCCGCAGTCAAGCTCGACGGTTCCGCGCCTGGCGCCAGCAACGGTGGAAGCGGACCCAGCCCGGTGCTGGTCGCCAGCGTCGACCTGCCCGGCGGAACAGTGGTGCGCACCGTCTCCAACCCGGCCGGCATTCCGGACAGTCAGCTCTACACCGTCAACGGGCGACCGGATGCGCCCTATATCGTCGCCACCGATCCGCGTTTCGTCGGGCAGCGGCCCACCGTCTCCAGCGATTACTTGTTCGACCTGTTGAGTCAGCCCGGCGCGCTGCCGGGCACCATCATCGGCGGCGGCGCTGGTTCGGGCGGGGGCCTGGACGGCCCGCGCCAGGACGGCGAGGGTGGCACCGGCCCCGTCAATGCCGGCGTGGGCGCCGGCTCGGTCTCGGGTGCGGGCCAGGGCGGCGCCATGGTCGGTGTCAGCGGCAGCCTGGACGGCCAGCGCCTGAACGCACAAGGCGCGTCCGGCCCGACCGGCGCCACGCCGGGCGCGGGCGGCGCGCTCTCGGCCGGCGGCGCAGCCGCCATCGCCGGCGGCAAGAACCTGTCGGGTGCTCGCCTGGGCAGCTGGGACTCCCTGGTTCCCCCGGGCGCCAAGTTCCTGACGCCTTCGGGCCAGCCCAAGCGCCTGGGCGACGGCTTCTACGAGCAAAAGCTGGTGTCTGACCAGATCCTGGCCACCACCGGCCAGCGCTTCCTCGACAACTACGGCGACAACGACAGCCAGTACAAGGCCCTGCTCGCCGCTGGCGCGCAATTCGCCCGCGACAACGGCATCCAGCTTGGCGTCGCACTGACCGAGGAGCAGCAGCGCCACCTGTCGACCGACCTGGTCTGGCTGGTGGAGCAGACCGTCACGTTGCCCGACGGCACCACCGAAAGCGTGCTCGTGCCCCAGGTCTACCTGCTGGTCCGCGACGGCGACCTCAGGGGCGACGGCACGCTCATGGCCGGCCGGGACGTCAAACTGGCGGCCGAAGGCGACATCGTCAACAGCGGCACCATCGGCGCACGCGACGCCACCGTCATGACGGCGGGCAATATCGTCAACCAGGCCGGCGGCCTGATCCAGGGATCCACCGTCGACCTTGCCGCGCGCGAAGACCTGACCAACCTGGTCTCGCTGATCAAGGGCGACAACGTTGCCTTGAAGGCGGGACGAGACATCGCCCTCACGTCCACCGCGGCTTCAGAGGACTTCGGCAGCACCTGGGGCTCGCACATCAGCGGCGTCGCCCGCGTCGATGCCGGCAATCTCAGCATGCAGGCCGGGCGCGACATCACCCTGACTGCCGCGCAGGTCTCCGTCAAGGACGATGCGCGCCTGCAGGCAGGCCGCGACATCGCCCTGGGGACGCTTACCGAAAGCCACGGCGAATCCCTGGTCCTGAACGCCAAGAACCGCCACGACTTGAGCACCAGCACGGAGATCGGCTCGACCCTCGCCGCGGGTGGCAACCTCACGATGATCGCGGGCCAGGACGTCAAAGCGCGTGCGGCCGACGTCACCGCTGGCAAGCAGCTCGCCGTGGGGGCCGGGCGCGACATCAATCTGATCGCCGGCGCAGAAACCGGCTCGGCTTACGACGAGGTCCGCTACAAGACCACGGGCTTCCTTTCGTCCAAGACCACCCACACCAAGACAGCCCTGGACTGGGAGCAGTCCTTGGCCACCACCTTCACGGGTGACACTGCCGTGCTGATGGCCGGACGCGACCTGACCGTGGCGGGCTCGAACGTCGGCGCGCAGAAGGACTTGGTGCTGTCCGCCGAGCGCGACGTCAATATCCTGCCGGGCCAGAACGCCGAGGACGGCTACGACTACAAAATGGTCAAGAAGTCGGGCTTTGGCGCGATGGGCGGCTTTAGCTACGGCACCAGCCAACAGACGGATTCGCTAGATAGCAAGAAGGTCTTTCACAACGCCAGCACCGTCGGCAGCGTGGAAGGCGATGTGCTGATCAACGCCGGCAATGCCCTGAACATCATGGGCAGCAACGTCATCGCGCGGCAAGGCGACATCACGCTGATCGGCAAGGAAGTCAACATCGGCGCGGCGCTGGACACCACGCGTGAAAAGGAATTCCACGAGATCAAGCAGACGGGGCTGACGCTTACCGCCAGCAATCCCGTGGTCAGCGCGGTGCAAACCGGCGTGCGCATGGGGGAAGCGGCAGGCAAGACGGACAACGCCGTCATGAAGGGTCTGGCTGGCGCCACGACAGGCCTGGCTGCCGTCAATGCGTATGACGCGGTGCAAGCCTCGGCCAAAGCCGCAGCGGCGGCTGAACTTGCCAAGCCCGGCTCGTCCAACGAGATCGACAAGGTTGGCGGCGTCAGCCTCAAGCTTAGCCTGGGCACCAGCAAAAGCAGCAGCACGACCAACCGTAGTTCATCTAGCGGATTTGGTTCGACGGTGTCGGCCGGTAAAGACCTGACCATCGTCGCGCAGGGCGCGGGCCAGGACTCGGACATCACCGTCACGGGGTCGAACCTGTCTGCGGGCAACAACGTGGTGCTCAAGGCCGAAGGCGACATCGTGCTGCAAGCGGCGCGCAATGCGTTCGAGCAGAAGACGGACAGCAAGAGCAGCAG
>NZ_DBHKZA010000006.1:37408-120191 GCF_057314935.1 Achromobacter sp. | reverse complement strand
AGGCGGTCCAGGGCGCGCACGGTCGACAGGCGGTGCGCCACCACCAGCGTGGTGCGGCCTTCCATCAGCCGGTCCATCGCCTGCTGGATCAGCACTTCGCTTTCGCTGTCCAGGCTGGAGGTGGCCTCGTCCAGGATCAGGATGGGCGAGTCCGCGAGGAACGCCCGCGCGATCGCCACGCGCTGGCGTTCACCACCCGACAGCTTCACGCCGCGTTCGCCCACCAGCGTGTCGTAGCCCTTGGGCAGCGACATGATGAAATCATGCGCGCTGGCCAGCCTGGCGGCCTGCTCGATCTCGGCCTGGGTGGCGCCGGGCCGGGCGTAGGCGATGTTCTCCGCCAGGGTGCGGTGAAACAGCACCGGGTCCTGCTGCACGATGGCAATCTGGCTGCGCAGCGACGCCTGCTTCACCCGGGCGATGTCCTGCCCGTCGATGGTGATGCGGCCGCCGTTCACGTCATACAGGCGCTGGATCAGCTTGATGAACGTGGTCTTGCCCGAGCCCGAATGCCCCACCAGCCCGACGCGTTCTCCCGGTGCGATGCGCGCGGAGAATTTGTCGTACAGCGCGGTGTTGTGCGAGCCATAGCGGAACGTCACGTCCTCAAAGCGGATTTCGCCCTCGGTGATCTTGATCGCACCGGCGCCTGCGCGGTCGGTCACGCCCAGCGGCTGGCGTTCCATCGCCACCAGTTCCTCCATGTCGTTGACCGAGCGTTGCAGGTTGCGGATGTGCATGCCTACGTCGCGCAGATAGCCCTGCAGCACGAAGAACATCGTCAGGGTGAAGGTGATGTCGCCCACCGTCGCCTGGTTGCGCGACCACAGCAGCAGCGACGCGCCCAGGATGGCCGCCTGCATCACCACCAGCATCGCGCCCTGGATGCCGCCGTTCAGCGTGGCGCGCACCCAGGTGCGGCGGGTGCGGTTGCGCCACTTGTTGACCACGCGGTCCAGCCGGACTTCTTCGCGGGTTTCCGCGCCGAAGGCCTTGACGACCGCGTTGCAGCTGACGGCGTCCGCCAATGCGCCGCCCATGCGCGTATCCCAGGCGTTGCCCAGGCGCGCGGCGGGCGCCACGAAGCCCAGCGACAGGGCGGCGGTGACGGCGATGTACAGCACCGAACCCAGGCCCACCACCAGCCCCATCAGCGGCCAGTGCGCGCCCAGCAGGGCCGTGGCGCCCACCAGCATCACGACGGACGGCAGCAGCGCGACCAGCAGCGTGTCGTTCAGGATGTCGACCGCCCACATGCCGCGCGTGATCTTGCGCACGGTCGAGCCGGCGAAGCTGTTGGCATGCCAGTCGGTGGAAAAACGCTGCACCCGGTAAAAGGCGTTGGACACGATACCGTTCATCATCTTCAGCGTGAAGGTGATGATGTTCTGGAACACGGCCTGGCGCAGCAGCGTGCCGCCTACGCCCAGCGCCACCAGCAGCCAGAAGGCCGTGAGGGCGGCGCTCCAGGCCAGATCGTCGCCCGTTGAACCGGACGCGACGGCGTCGACCAGCCGGCCCGCGTACATCGGGGTCAGGATGTCGGCCACGGCCGACAACAGCGCCAGCACCACGATGACCAGCGTGCGCCAGGGTTGCAGGCCCCAGTGGCGGAAGGTAAAGCCCAGGACATCCTTAAAGGCCTGTCCTCGAAAGTCTATTTTTTTTCTAGCCATAACAATGGCCTGGCGGCACAAGACACGCCAGGATGTCCTTGTGAGGAAAGAGGGGATAACAAGCCAGATGCCAATGGCACCGGCGACTGCGTTCAGGGGTTTGGGGCGGGCACGGAGGACCGGTCGCTAGGTAACGGTCTAGCGATGGCTCCGCGCGGGCGACGACTTAATGGCGTCGCGGGGACACGCGCGGGACGGCGTTGGGCATGGGGTGAGTCATCATGCAGCCTCCCTGTCGGTGATTTGAGTGGACGAAAAAGGAAATGGGCAAAGGCCCGTATTGCTGATTCTATAGAAGTGATGTAGGCGAATCAACGGGGCAGAGGATGCAACGCGTGGAGTGTGGGTTTTTTTCAACTCGGACGCCGGACCTGGGGCGGCGCCCGGCAGGCCATCACGCCGACGTGAACAAGTCCGCCGGCAATTGCGCGACCGCGTCGTAAGTCAGGCGGATGTGCGCGGCAAGCAGCGCACAGGCGCGTTCGGCGTCGCGCGCCAGCGTGGCGTTCAGGATGCCCTGGTGTTCGTCCTGCAAGTCGCGCGCGATGGGCTTGCGCGTGACGGTCAGGCGGCGGTAGCGCTCGGCCTGCTGATACAGGATGCCCAGGAAATGGTGCATCCAGCGCGACGGACAGGCGCTGATCAGCTCGCGGTGGAACTCGCGGTTGCGCTGTTCCCATTCCTCGAAGCGGGCTTCCGGGTCCGCGGCCAGGCGTTGCTCGGCTTTGCTCAACCGGTGGAAGGCGGCCAGCACGGCGCTTTCCCAGGTGTCGTCGCCCACTGCGATCGACTGGCGCAACGCTTCGGTTTCCAGCAGCACGCGGTTTTCGGTGATGTCGCGGAAGTCTTCCAGCGAAATGGGCGTGACGTGAAAGCCGCGCTGCCCCTGCGCGATGACCAGCGCATCCGACACCAACAGCGCCAGCGCTTCGCGCAGCGTGCCTGCGCCCACGCCGTAATCGTCTTTCAGGTGTTCGACGCGCAGGCGCGAGCCGGGCGGATGCTTGCCCTGGATGATGTCGCGCCGCAGATTGACATAGGCTGTGCCCACCAGGGTGTTGGCCGAGGCGGTGTGGGCAAGCGAAGGGAGCGGGGTTCCGTCTGACATGAAGAGCACTGTAGCACTACGCCAAAAAAATCTCGATAAAAATTGTTGACTTCGAGATTTACGCTGCCTATCGTAGAAAAAAGCGCCGCCAATCCAGCGGAAAAATTCCCCCGGCACGATGCCGGTGGCAGGCGCACCTGGAGACAAGCAGTGATACGGCTACATGACATCCGGTACGTCCGGCTGGGCACCCGTGATCTGGACGCCGCGGTGCGCTACGCGACCGCGGTGCTGGGATTGGAGCTTGCCCGCAAGGAACACGGGGCGGCGTACTTCAAGTCCGACTCCCGCGACCACACCCTCTGCTATTTCGAAGGCGATCCGCGCGACCACACCGCCGCCTTCGAAGTGGATTCGCCCGAAGAACTGGAGCGCGCCGGCGCCGTGCTCGAGCGCAGCGGCTACCAGGTCGCGGCCGGGCGGCGCGAGGATGCCGAGCAGCGTTACGTGCGCGATTTCCTGCAATTCACCGACCCGTCCGGCAACCGCATCGAACTGGTGCTGGCGCCGCAGCACAGCGGGCGGCGCTACTTTCCCGGCCGCGATGCCGGCGTCACGGGCTTCTCGCATATCGGCCTGCGCACGCTGGATCCGCGGCGCGACGAGGCCTTCTGGACGGGCCTGCTGTCCGCCCGGGTCAGCGACCGCATCGGCGAGGCGCCGTTGCTGCGCATCGATGAAGTCCATCACAAGATCGCGCTGTTCCCGTCCTCGTATCCGGGCGTGCAGCACATCAACCATCAGGTCGAAAGCATCGACGACATCATGCGCGCCTGGTATCAACTGCGCGAATGGAACGTGCCGATCCGTTTCGGCCCGGGCCGGCATCCCACCTCGGGGGCGATGTTCCTGTACTTCGACGGTCCGGACGGGATGATCTACGAATACTCCACCGGCGTCAGGCTGATCAGCGCCGAAGAGGAAAAGACCCATCGGCCGCGCAGCTTCCCGGCGGTGCCGTCGTCGTTCTGCATGTGGGGCGCCAAGCCCGATATCCCGGAGTTCAAGACATGAGCGCAGCGCGCAAGGACGCCAGTGCCGGGCAGGAGGCGCTGGTGCGCGTCGCCGCGCGCGCGCTGGCCCGGGCCAATCTGGTCCACGCCTACGGGCATTGCAGCAGCCGGCTGGATGCCGACCATTTCCTGGTGTGCGCGGCGCGGCCCATGGGCTTGATCGCCTCGGGCGAGGCGGGCACGGTGGTGCCGGTGCACGGCGACCTGCCCGAAGGCGTGCTGGGCGAAGTGCGCATCCATCAGCACATCTACCGGCTGCGGCCGGAGGTCGGGGGCGTGATCCGTTCCATGCCGCCCACCGTCATGACGCTGTCCTCGGCACGCGTCACGCCCGTCCCGCGCCACGGCATGGGCTCCTATTTTTCGCCCGGCGTGCCGTTGTGGGACGACCCCCAACTGGTGCGCAGCGACGCCCAGGCGCGCGGCGTGGCCGAGACCCTGGGGGCGGCCAGCGCGATCGCGATGCGAGGCAACGGTGCGGTGGTGGCCGCCGAGTCGCTGATGCATGCCACCGTGCTGACCTGGTATCTGGAGGACGCCGCGCGCATCGAATGGCAGTTGCGCTCGGCGGGGCTGGCCGATGGCGCGCCTGTGCTGTCGCCGTCAGAGGCTGCCACCCGTGCAGTAGGCACCGGCCGCATCTATGAACGCATGTGGGAATACCTGACCGCCGGCGACCCTGAAGGCGCGCTGGCCGACCTGTCACAACCGAGGGCGCAATGACCGATTTCCGCAATTTCATCGACGGCCGCTGGGTCGAAACCGGGAAGACCTTTGACAACCGCGATCCGGTCGACAACCGGCTGATCGGCCGGGTGCACGAAGCCGGCGACGCCGAAGTGGACGCCGCGGTGCGGGCGGCCAAAGCGGCGCTGCGCGGCCCGTGGGGGGCGCTGAAGACGCAGCAGCGCGTGGAGCTGCTGCACGCGGTGGCCGACGGCATCACCCGCCGTTTCGACGATTTCGTCGACGCCGAGATCGCGGACACCGGCAAGCCCTACGACCTGGCCAGCCATCTGGACATTCCGCGCGGCGCGGCCAACTTCAAGATCTTCGCCGACCTGATCCGCAACGTCCCCAACGAGACCTTCGACCTGGAAACGCCGGACGGCGGCCACGCGCTGAACTACGGCGTGCGCGTGCCGCGCGGCGTCATCGGCGTGATCTGCCCGTGGAACCTGCCGCTCTTGCTGATGACCTGGAAGGTCGGGCCGGCGCTGGCCTGCGGCAACACGGTCGTGGTCAAGCCGTCCGAAGACACGCCGGGCACCGCCACCCTGCTGGGCGAAGTCATGAACGAAGTCGGCGTGCCGGCCGGCGTCTACAACGTGGTGCACGGCTTCGGGCCCGATTCGGCTGGCGAGAAGCTCAGCCGCCACCCGCTGGTGGACGGCATCACGTTCACGGGCGAAACCCGTACCGGCGAAGCCATCATGCAGGCGGCGGCGGTGGGCGTGCGGCCCGTGTCGTTCGAGCTGGGCGGCAAGAACGCAGGCATCGTCTTCGCGGACGCCGACTTCGACCGCGCGGTGGCGGGCATCGCCCGCGCCGCGTTCGACAACACGGGGCAGGTCTGCCTGGGGACCGAGCGCGTCTATGTGCAGCGGCCGATCTTCGAACGCTTCGTCGCGGCGCTGGGCGAGCGGGCGCGCGGGTTCAAGCTGGGACGGCCCAAGGACCCGGGCGTGAACCTGGGGCCGCTGATTTCTCAGCGCCATCGCGACAAGGTGCTGAGTTACTACGCCCGCGCCCGCGAAGAGGGCGCGACGGTGGTGGCGGGCGGCGGCGTGCCGGACATGCCTGACGGGCTGGCTGCGGGCGCATGGATCCAGCCCACCGTGTGGACGGGCCTGCCGGAATCGTCTGCCGTGATCCAGCAGGAGATCTTCGGGCCGTGCTGCCACATCGCGCCGTTCGACACGGAAGAGGAAGCCATCGCCCTGGCCAACGCCACGCCCTACGGCCTGGCCGCGACAGTGTGGACCAGCAACGTCGGCACGGCCCATCGCCTGGGCGCGGCGCTGGACGTGGGCATCTGCTGGATCAATTCGTGGTTCCTGCGCGACCTGCGCACGGCGTTTGGCGGCGCCAAGCAATCGGGCATCGGCCGCGAGGGCGGCGTGCATTCGCTGGAGTTCTATACCGAGCTGCGCAATGTCTGCGTGAAGCTCTGACGCGTCAAGGCAGGCGCCGCGCAGAACGGCGCCGCCGCTCAACCCCCAAGGAGACATCAGATGCAAGCAATCCCAAGCGGCCTGGCCGCACTGGCCGCGGCGGCGGCCCTGGCCGTGGCCGCGCCGTCCTCGGCGCGCGCCGACATCCGCATCGGCTTTACGGGCGTGCTGTCCGGACCGCAGGCGGCGCTGGGGCAGGACCAGTACGACGGGCTGATGCTGGGCATTGAGCAGTTGGGCGGCAGCCTGGGCGGGCAGAAGGCGGTGGTGATCCGTGAGGACGACCAGCTCAAGCCAGACGTGGGCGCGCAGATCGTGCAGAAATTCATCGAAAAGGACAAGGTCGACGTCATCGTCGGCCTGGGTTTCTCGAATGTGCTGATGGCCGAGCTGCGGCGCATCAAGGAGTCCGGCGTGGTGGCGCTGTCCACCAACGCCGGCCCCGCGCCCATCGCCGGCCGCATGTGCCTGTCCAACCTCTTCGTGCTGGGGTGGCAGAACGACAGCATGTCGGAGGCCATGGGCAAGTACGTGAAGGATCAGGGCTACAAGCGCGCCTACCTGATGTCGGCCAACTATCAGGCGGGCAAGGACAAGCTGGCGGGCTTCAAGCGCTTTTATGGCGCGACGCCGTCGGACGAGGTCTATACCCAGTTGGGCCAGCTGGACTACTCGGCCGAGATTTCGCGCATGCAGTCGGCTGGCCCCGACGCGTTGTTCGCCTTCTACACCGGCGGCGTGGGCGTGAACTTCGTGCGTCAGTTGCGCCAGGCCGGCCTGATGGAAAAGTTGCCGTTCTTCTCGGAAAGCCTGATCGATTCCAACACGCTGACCGCGCTGAAAGAGCAGGCCGTGGGCGCCATCTACGGCACGCCGTGGGCGACCACGCTGGACAATCCGCAGAACCGAAAATTCGTCGAGGCCTTCAAGGCCAAGTACGGCCGCCTGCCCTCGGAGTACGCCGTGGGCGGCTACGACGCGGCCTATCTGCTGGACGCCGCCGTGCGCGCGCAGGGCGGGAAAGTGGGCGACAGCAAGTCGCTGGCCGCGGCGGTGAAGACGGCGGGCGCCACCTTCCCGTCGGTGCGCGGCACGTTCCGCTTCAACACCAACAACATGCCGGTGCAGAACCTGTATGCCTACCAGGTGGTGAAAGAGGGCGAGGGCGTGGGCTTGAAGCAATTGGCCACCGTGCTGACGGACCATCAGGACGCCTACGTGGCGGACTGCCCGCTGAAGTGACGGGCCGGCCGCCCTCGGGAGACATCCGATGAACGGATCGCTGCTGCTGTCGCAATTGCTCAATGGCCTGCAACTGGGCGCGTTGCTGTTCCTGATGTCGTCGGGGCTGACCCTGATCTTCGGCATCATGAACTTCATCAACCTGGCACATGGCTCGCTCTACATGATCGGCGCCTTCCTGGGGGCCACCGCCTACAACGCCAGCGGCTCGTTCGCGTTCTCCATCCTGGCCGCGGTGGCGGGCAGCGGATTCGTGGGCGTGGTGCTGGAACGGCTGATCGCGCGCCCGCTGTACCGGCACGACCACCTCTACCAGGTGCTGGCCACGTTCGGCCTGATGATGTTCTTCAACGAGCTGGCCTCGGTCATCTGGGGCAGCCGGCCGTATTACGCGGCGGTGCCCCAGACGCTGGAAGGGGCAGTCAGCCTGTTCGGCAACGACTATCCCGTGTACCGGTTGATGATCATCGGGGTTGGCGCGTTGGTGGCGGTGGGCGCCTGGTTTTTGATCCAGCGCACGCGCTTCGGCATGCTGATCCGCGCTGGCGCCAGCAACGCGCCCATCGCCAGCGTGCTGGGCGCCAATGTGGACTTGCTGAAGACGCTGCTGTTCCTGCTGGGGTCCGTGCTGGCCGGGGTGGCCGGCGCCTTGGCGGGGCCGATCCTGTCGGTGCAGTCGGGCATGGGCGAACCGGTGCTGATCCTGGCGCTGGTGGTCATTGTGGTGGGCGGCATCGGCTCGGTGCGGGGCACGCTGATCGCCGCGCTGCTGATCGCCATGATCGACACGCTGGGGCGCGCCTTCCTGCCGGACCTGCTGCGCGCGGTGTTCGAGGCGCCGGTCGCCAACGCGGTCGGGCCGGCGTTGGCGTCGATGCTGATCTACGTATTGATGGCCGTGGTGCTGGCGTTCCGCCCGCAGGGCCTGGTCTTTTCGGCGCGCCGCTGATCCGCGCGCCAATGAACAAGGGCAATCCATCATGCAAGAACCTTCGTACCGGCGCTGGGTGCTGCCGCTGCTGTTCCTGGTCCTGGCCGCCGTCCCGTTCGTGGCGCAGTGGCTGGGCGAACCCTTTTACGTGACGCTGGGCGCGCGCATCTTGATCTACGCGCTGGCGGCGCTGGCGCTGAACCTGGTGCTGGGCTTTGCGGGGCTGGTCAGCTTTGGGCACGCCATGTTCCTGGGTCTGGGGTGCTACGCCGTGGGTATCCTCAGCTTCTACGGCATCGGCAACGGCTGGGTGCAGTTGGCCGTGTGCATCGTGGTGTGCGCGCTGGTGGCCCTGGTGGTCGGCACGGTATGCCTTCGCACCTCGGGCATCGGCTTCATCATGATTACGCTGGCCTTTGCGCAGATGTTCTATTTCCTGGCGGTCAGCCTGCGCGAGTATGGCGGCGACGACGGGTTGAACATCTACGACGCCAGCGCCTTCGGCCTGTTCGACTTGGGCGGCAGCCAGCCGGTCTACTGGGCGGCATGGGGGCTGCTGCTGGCGGCCAGCCTGGGCATGCTGCGGCTGCGGCGTTCGCCCTTCGGCATGATCTTGCGCGCCACGCATGCCAATCCGCGCCGCGTGGACGCGCTGGGCTATTCGGTGTTCGGCGTGCGGCTGACGGCCTATGTGGCCTCGGGCGTGCTGACCGGTATCGCCGGGCTGCTGCTGGCCAACCTGACGGCCTTCGCCTCGCCCAGCTACATGTCGTGGCCGGTGTCCGGCGAACTGATCGTCATGGTGGTGATCGGCGGCCTGGGCAATGTGCTGGGGCCGATCTTCGGCGCGGTGGCCTATCTGTTGATGGAAGAGGCCTTCAAGAGCGTGACGCAGCATTGGATGCTGCTGATGGGGCCCGTGGTGGTGGTGATCGCGATGCTGGCCCGGGGCGGCTACGGCCGATCTTTGGCGAGGCTGCGCTGGCCACGGCCGGCACCGGCCGACGCGCCGCCGGGGCAGCACGCCCCGGCCGACGAGGCGGCCATCAAGAAGGCGCCCATCACCAAGGCGCAGATTAAGGAGGCGTCGGTATGACGGCCGCCACGATGGCTGCGCCGGTCGCGTTGGCTACCCGCGACCTGGTGCGCCGCTTTGGCGGCCTGGCGGCGACCGACGGGGTGTCACTGGATGTCGCGCCTGGCGAGTTGCACGCGCTGATCGGCCCGAACGGCGCGGGCAAGACCACGCTGATCAACCTGCTGTCCGGCGAACTGCGGCCCGACGGCGGGTCGGTCAAGCTGGGGGCGGCGGATGTCTCGCGCGCCACCGTGCAGGAACGCGTGGCACTGGGCATGCTGCGCTCCTACCAGGTGACGTCGGTGTTCGACCGCTACACGGTGCTGGAAAACGCCTGCCTGGCGGCGTTGCGCAAACGACGGCGCGGGCTGTCGGCCTGGACCGCGCTGCGCGATTGCGCGGATGTGGTGGATGCGGCGCGCGAAGCCCTTTGCGCCTGCCGGCTTGAAGCGGTGGCCGAGGCGCCGGTGGAAAGCCTGGCCTACGGGCAGCGCCGTCAGCTGGAGATCGCCATGGCGCTGGCAGGCCAGCCGTCCGTTTTGCTGCTGGACGAACCGATGGCGGGCATGAGCGCGGCGGAAAGCGCGGGTGTCATTGCTTTGCTGCAAAGCCTGAAGGGCCGCTACACGATCGTCCTGGTGGAACACGACATGAACGCCGTCTTCGCGCTGGCCGATCGCATCAGCGTGCTGGTCTACGGCAAGATCATTGCGACCGGCACCGCCGACGCGATCCGCAACCACCCCGACGTGCGCCGCGCCTATCTGGGCGACGACGCCGACGCATGAAGGAGCCGCCATGTTGACGATACGCGGATTGACGGCGGGCTACGGCCATTGCCAGGCGCTGTTCGGCGTGGACCTGGACGTGGGGCAGGGCGAAGTGGTGGGGCTGATCGGCCGCAACGGCATGGGCCGCAGCACGGTCATCAAGTGCCTGTTCGGCCTGCTGCCCGCCAGCCAGGGCAGCATCCAATACGGCGAGCGCTCGCTGCGTGGCATGGCGCCGTACCGGATCGGACGGCTTGGGTTGTCGCTGGTGCCGGAAGGGCGCCAGATTTTCCCCACGCTGACCGTCGAGGAAAACCTGGTGGCCACGGCTAGCGAGCGGGGCCGCGCCCAAGCCTGGACGTTGCCTCGTGTGTACGCGCTGTTTCCCCGGCTGCAGGAACGCCGCACGAACCTGGGCACGCAACTGTCGGGCGGCGAGCAGCAGATGCTGGCGCTGGGGCGCGCGCTGATGACCAACCCCAGCCTGCTGGTGCTGGACGAAGCCACCGAAGGCCTGGCGCCCGTCGTGCGGGCCGAGATCTGGCGCGTGCTGGCACAACTGAAAGCGGAAGGCTTGTCGATGATCGTGGTGGACAAGAACACCACGGCCTTGCTGCGGCTGTCCGATCGCAACGTCATCCTGGACAAGGGCGCGACGGTGTGGCGCGGCAGTTCAGCGGAATTGTCAGCGCGGCCCGAACTGGTGGCCGCCTACGTGGGAGTCTGAAATGAAATTGCAGGACAAGGTAGCGCTGGTCACCGGCGCGGCGGGCGGCATCGGGCTGGCGATTGCGCGGCGTTTCGTGGACGAGGGCGCCTACGTGTTGCTGGCGGATCGCAAGGAAGCCGAACTGACGGCCGCCGCGCGCGCGCTAGGCGAGCGGGCGGCGGCATTCGTGGCCGACGTGACAGACCCGGCTGCCGCCAAGGCGTTGGCCGATGATTGCTTGGCGCGCTGGGGGGGCCTGGACATCTGCGTCTGCAACGCCGGCGTGATCCGGGCGGCCGACTTCCTGGACCTGACGCTGGCAGACCTGGACGCCGTCATGAACGTGAACGTGCGCGGGACCTTCCTGGTGGCCCAGGCCGCTGCGCGGGCGATGGTCGCGGGCGGCCGGCGCAACGGCGCGATCGTGACGCTGTCGTCGATGACGGCGGAACTGGCGATGCCGGACCAGTTGGCCTACGGCGCCAGCAAAGGCGCGGTGCGGCAGATGACTAAGTCGATGGCGTTGTCGCTGGCGCCGCACGGCATACGGGTGAACGCGATCGGGCCGGGCAGCATCGACACCGAGATCCTGGCCACCATCACGAACGACCCCGCCGCCCGGCGCACGGTCCTGTCCAGGATTCCGATGCAGCGCCTGGGCCAGACTGACGAAGTGGCGAAGGTGGCGGTGTTCCTGGCGGGAGACGACGCCAGCTATGTCACGGGGCAGACGGTATACGTCGACGGGGGACGGCTGGCGCTGAACTATACGGTTGCCGTGCCGGAGTGAACGCCGCGAAGTCCGCCCAGCACTGTTGCGTGAAGGTGTAGAGCGCGTCTTGCGCGGTCAGGGGCGTCCGCCCGGCCAGGCGCGCCAGCACGTAGTGGCCCTGGCGCTGCCGGTCCGGCGGGATCGGCACTTCCACCAGCCGTCCGGCCGCTTGCTCGCGGCGGGTGACGCAGATCACGCCCAGCAGCAGGGTGTCGGTGTGCAGGGCCAGATCCACCAGCGGCTCCAGGTTTTCGCAGCGCGTCGTCACCATGACGTCGGGCGCGGCACCGGGCCCCAGCGTTTCGGCCAGCCGCAGCGACACCTCGGGGCTAAGCGTGCTGGATGCCACCGGATATTGGCGGATCTGTTCGATGCCGACGCGTTTGTGCGCCAGGATGGGATGGCCCGCGCGGCACACCATGCCGGCGCGCAACGGCGCGAGCGGACGGGTGTCGATGTCGGCCGCGTCATACAACATGCGCGCATCACAGACCATCGCGTCGATGCGCTCGCCGCGCAGCATGTCCAGCAGCGTCGCCGTGGCGCCCAGCTCCACGCCCACGCGCACCTGGGGATGGTTGGCCGCCATGTGGGTCAGGAAGGGCGACAGCAGCAGTGACGCCGGCGTGGGGCTCAGGCCGATGGTGAGCGTGCCGGATTCGCCGCTGTGCAGCGTCTTCAGTTCGCGCTGCAATTCGGCTTCTTCGAAGCGCATGCGGCGGGCCCGTTCGGCCACGCAGGCGCCGTACGGCGTCAGGCGGACCTGGCGCGTGCCGCGGTCCAGCAGCGGCAGGCCAAGCTCGGCTTCCAGCGCCTGGATACTGCGGCTGAGCGCTGGCTGCGACAGGTTCACCTTCTCTGCCGCGCGTGAAAACGTGCCGTGTTCAACGACGGCCAGCAGGTGTTTGAGTTTCTGGAAGTCCATGTGTGATGCGCATGAAAGCTATGAAATAAATGCATTGGAATTATAGTTTGACGCTTCGTATCATGGTCCGTAGACGGTGCCCGCAAGAGGCGCCGCACTCCGCGCCCGGGTCTCGCACCGCGGCGCGGCTTATCAATACGGAGACAGATTCACATGAAGCAGCACTTGTTGTCGGCCGCCATCCTGGCGGCTTGCGCCGGCGTGGGCGCGGCCCACGCGCAACCTACCGCCACCGCTGATGCCTCGCCCGCAGGCACCTCGCCCGCAGGCGCCGAGGCCCGCGCATCGCGTCCGGCCAGCGGCCAGGTGACGATCCGGCGCGACGAATACGGCATGCCCCACGTCTATGCCAGTACCGTGTACGGCATCTTCTATGGCTACGGTTACGCCGTCGCGCAGGACCGCCTGTTCCAGATGGAGATGGCGCGCCGCAGCACCCAGGGCAAGGTGGCCGAAGTGCTGGGCGAAAAAATGGTGGCGTTCGACAAGTCGATCCGCGGCAATTTTTCGCCGGAACGCATCCAGCGCCAGTTGGCCGCGCTACCGGCCTCCGAACGCCAGATCCTGGACGGCTACGCGGCAGGCATGAATGCCTGGATCGCGCAGGTGCGCGCCAAGCCGGACAGCCTTACCCCCAAGGAATTCAACGACTTGCAGTTCCAACCCTCGGACTGGACGCCCTACGACGTGGCGATGGTGTTCGTGGGCACCATGGCCAACCGGTTTTCGGATGCCAACAGCGAAATCGACAACCTGGCGCTGCTGACCGCGCTGAAGGACCGGCACGGCGACACGCGCGCCATGCAGATCTTCAACCAGTTGCGCTGGATGACCGACAGCCGCGCGCCGACGACGGTGCCGGAAGAAGAGGGCGTCTATCAGCCTGGAGCGGCGCCGGCGCCGGCCAAGCTGTCCTACGCGCTGCCGCGCTACGACGGCACGCCGCCCATGCTGGAGCGCGTGGCGCGCGATCCGCAGACGCGCGGGGTGCTGGACGAGGCGCCCGCCGCCGTGCCGGCTCGCCTCCTGGCGCAGTTCGCGGATTCCGGCCAGCCCGGGATCGCGGGCTTTCCGACCACCAGCAACATGTGGATCGTGGGGCGCGACCACGCCAAGGACGCGCGCGCCATCCTCCTGAACGGCCCGCAGTTCGGCTGGTGGAACCCCGCCTACACCTACGGCATCGGCCTGCATGGGGCGGGTTTCGATGTGGTGGGCAATACGCCGTTTGCCTATCCCAGCATCCTGTTCGGCCACAACGCGCACGTGACTTGGGGTTCGACGGCAGGCTTCGGCGACGACGTGGACATCTACGCCGAAAAGCTCGACCCCGCCGACCGCACGCGGTATTTCCACAACGGCGAGTGGAAGACGATGGAAAAGCGCACCGAGCTCATCGCCGTCAAGGACGGGGCGCCCGTCCTGATGGATGTCTACCGCAGCGTGCACGGCATCGTCACCAAGTTCGACGACAAAGAGCATGTGGCCTATGCCAAGGCGCGCGCCTGGGAAGGCTACGAGCTGCAATCGCTGATGGCCTGGACGCACAAGGCGCAATCGCGCAACTGGGATCAATGGAAGCAGCAGGCCGCGCGCCATGCGCTGACCATCAACTGGTATTACGCCGACGACCGCGGCAACATCGGCTATGCGCACACGGGCTTCTACCCCAAGCGCAAGCCCGGCCATGACCCGCGCCTGCCCGTTCCCGGCACCGGCGAAATGGACTGGGACGGCATGCTGCCGTTCGCCACCAACCCCCAGGTCTACAACCCGCGCCAGGGCTTCATCGCCAACTGGAACAACCAGCCCATGCGCGGCTATCCGTCCACCGACCTGTTCGCCATCGTCTGGGGCCAGGCCGACCGCTACGCCGAGATCGAGACCCGCCTGAAGGCCATGACTGCCAACCGCGGCAAGGTCAGCCCGCAGCAGATGTGGGACCTGATCCGCACTACCAGCTATGCCGACGTCAACCGCCGCCACTTCCTGCCGTTCCTGCAACGCGCGGTGGCGGGGCTGCCCGCCGACGATGCCCGCGCGAAACTGGTCGCGGGGCTGCAATCGTGGGACGGGATGAGCACCAGCGACAAGCAGCCGGGCTTTTATGACAATGCCGGGCCGGCGGTGATGGACGCATGGTTGCGCGCCATGCTGAAGGCAACGCTGGCCGACGAGATGCCTGCCGACTTCTTCAAGTGGTATAGCGCCACGGGCTATCCCACGCCGGCCGCGCCGGCGACTGGATCGGTCAACCTGACGGTGGGTGTCAAGGTGCTGTTCAACGCGCTGGCCGGCCCGGACGCCGGTGTGCCCCAGCAGGTCGATTTCTTCAACGGTCAGCGTCCTGAAGCCGTCAGTCTGGCCGCGCTTGACGAGGCGTTGGCCACGCTGCAGAAGGCGTATGGCCAAGACCCCGCCGCATGGCGCATCCCTGCGCCGCCAATGGTGTTTGCGCCCAAGAATTTCCTGGGCGTGCCGCAAGCGGACGACAAGGCGGTGCTGAGCTACCCGGCCACCCAGAACCGCGGCACCGAAAACAACATGACGGTGTTCGACGGCAAGGGCGTGCGCGCCGTGGATGTGGTGGCGCCGGGGCAGAGCGGATTCGTGGCGCCTGACGGCACCCCATCCGTCCACACCCGTGACCAGTTCGACTTGTACAACCGCTTCGGCAACAAGCGCGTCTGGTTCACGGAGGCGGAAGTGCGCGCCAACGCTAAGTCGGTAGAGACGCTGCGCTATTGACCGCGTAGCCGCCCTGGTGGCTGGCCAGGCGCGCATAGGCCCCTTGCTTACTCAGCAACTGGTCGTGCGTGCCGGCTTCCGCCAGGGTGCCGCGCTCCAGCACCAGAATCAGGTCGGCATCGCGGATGGTGGACAGCCGGTGGGCGATCACGAGCGTGGTCCGGTGGCGCATCAACGTGTCCAGCGCGCCGCGCACCTGCATCTCGGACAAGGTGTCCAGATGCGAGGTGGCTTCGTCCAGGATCAGCACCGGCGCGTTCTTCAGGAAGGCGCGCGCGATCGAGATGCGCTGGCGCTGGCCGCCCGACAACTGCATGCCGCGTTCGCCCACGCGGGTCGCCAGGCCGTCGGGCAGCGTCCGCACGAAGTCGGTCAGCGCCGCCTGGTCCAGCGCGCGGGCCAGTTCTTCGGGCGTGGCTTCGGGGCGAGCCAGCCGGATATTGCCTTCCAGCGTGTCGTTGAACAGATAGGTGTCTTGCGTCACCAGCGCCACACGCTCGCGCAGCCCGTCCAATTGCAGTTGCCGCACGTCCACGCCGTCCAGTTTCACCACGCCCGCGCGCGGATCCCAGAAGCGCAGCAGCAGGCTGGCCACGGTGCTCTTGCCAGCGCCGGATGCACCCACCACCGCGACCGTCGCGCCGGCCGGCGCCTTGAAACTCAGGTCCTTCAATGTGTCTTCGTCTTTGCCGGGGTAGGCGAAGCTGACGTGCTCGAACGCCAGCGACAGGCCGTGCGTGGCCACGGGCGGCGCCAGCGGGCCGTCGGTGACGGGCTCGGGCTCGTTGGCGACGACGTGCAGGCGGCGCGTGGCGGCGATGGTGTCGGCCAGTTGCCGGCTGACCTGCGAGATTTCGGACACAGGCAGGAAGGTCGCCAGCGCAATCAGCACCAGCAGGGGCAGCATGCTGGCCGACAGCGCGCCGGCCGCCACCTGCAGGGCGCCCACGACGGCGACGGCCAGGCCGCCCAGGCCCATCGCCACTTCAAACCAGGCGGTCTGCCGGGACAGGTCGCGCAGGATGTCCAGGCGGCGGATGCGGTACTGGTCGGCGACTTTCAGGAACTGGTCGCGCCGGCGGCCCGTGGCCTGGAACGCGGTCAGGTCGGCCAGGCCCTGGATGGTGTCGGTGGTGTGGGCGCTCATTTCGCCCAGGGCATGGCGGGCCTTGTCGCCCAGCGCGTCGACGTGGCGGCGCCCGCGCACCGGCGACACCAGCGCATAGGCGAGGAAGGGCAGCAGCGCCAGCGCGACGGGCCAGCTATAGACGCCCAGGAAACCCAGCACCGACAGCGGCACCAGTACCGACACGATCGCGGGCGCGATCGTGTGCGCATAGAAGTATTCGACCATTTCCACGTCTTGCGTCGCCAGCGCTACCAGATCGCCCGAACGGCGCTGCAGCAGGTAGGCGGGCGCCAGGCGTTCCAGCTTGTCGTAGAGCTTGACCCGCATGTCGGCCAGCAATTGGTAGGCCATGGCGTGCGCCAGCCAGGACTCCAGCCAGTGGAACAGCGCGGCCAGGGGGGCGGCGATCAGCAGCCCGACGATCAGCCCCGACACTTCCCGGCCGTCCCGGATGGCCGCCACGATCAGGGCGCTGAAGATGCCCACGCCGATGAATGCGGCCACGCGCGCCACGCCCAGCAGGATGGTGGCGGTCAAGGTGCCGCGCCACGGCCGGACGACGGACAGCAGCGTGCCCAGCGTGGCCCGCCAGCCGACCTGCTCGGCGTCCTGGTCCAACGAACGCAGGGCAGGGCCTTGCTTGTCGTCGGAGGCGGCTGCGGCTGCCTCTTGCGGCTGCGCCAAGGCGGCCGCGGCCGGGGCGGGCGAACCGGCCGACGGATTCTGGTGGGCGGCGGCCTGCTCGTGCATCAAGCGGTAGTACAGCCCGCGCTGCGCCATGAGTTCCGCATGCGGGCCGGCTTCCACGACACGGCCCTGATCCAGCACCAGGCTGCGGTCGGCGCCGATCACGCTGGCCAATCGGTGGGCCAGGATCAGCGTCGTGCGGCCCGCCATCAGGCGGTCCAGCGCCTGCTGGATCAGTGCCTCGTTTTCGGTATCCACGGACGACAGCGCTTCGTCCAGGATCAGGATGGGCGCATCGCGCAGCAGCGCGCGGGCAATCGCCACGCGTTGGCGCTGGCCGCCCGACAATTGCAGGCCGCGTTCGCCGATGCGGGTGCCATAGCCATCCGGCAGCGCCATGATGAAGTCGTCGATGTTGGCCGCGCGGGCCGCGGCGCGCACCTGTTCGTGCGTGGCGTCGGGGCGTCCCAGCCGCAGGTTGTCGTCGATCGTGCCGTGGAACAGCGTGATGTCCTGGCTGACCAGCGCGATGTGCGACAGCAGGGTCTGCGTATCCAGCGAGTTCACGTCATGGCCGCCTACGCGGATGCTGCCCGACTGGGGCACGCATTCGCGCAGCAGCAGCCGCACGATGGTGGACTTGCCGGCGCCGCTTGGGCCGACGATGCCGACCCGTTCGCCGGCCGCGATGCGGAATGCCAGGCCCTGGTGGGCACGACGTTCGGGCGTGTACGAGAACGCCACGTCGTCGAATTCGATGGTGGGCGCCAGGCGGGCGGGCGCAGCGCCTGCCGCGCGCGTATCCGGCGCCGGCGTCAGCGGTTGCGCATCCATCAGCGCGTGGATGCTGACCGCGGCGGATTGGCCCAGCATGCCGCGATGCAAGACCGAACGCAGGTCGCGCAGGGGGCGGAAGATCTCGGTGCCGGCCATCAGCACGATCAGCAGCGCTTCGACGCTCATGTCGCCGGCGGCTACGCGCCAGGCGCCCAGCGTCAAGGCCAGCGCCGCGCCCAGCGCCACGCCCAGATCGCTGATGCCGCGCGTCAGCAGGCTGACCGACAGCACCCAGAACGTGTTGTCCGACAGGCTGCGTGCCCTTGCGGCCAGCCGTTGGCCCCAGGCCTTGCCCTGGCCATAGGATTTCAGGGTGGGCAGGCCCTGCACCGCGTCCAGGAAATCCTCGCCGAACGCGTTCAGCGCCCGGGTGCGCGCCTGGCTGGCCCGGCGGTCAAGCATGTGGACCGCCATCGGGCCGAACAGCGCGAAGAGCGCCGCCGCCAGGAAGACCAGCGCGGTGGGCACGTCCCAGAACGCGATCACGGCAAAGATGGCGAAGGGCGCCGCCGCCGCGATGGCGACTTGCGGCAGGTACTGGCCGAAGAAGGTCTGCAGCTGCTCGACGCCGTCCACCACCGTCAGCATGACGCCGCCGGTGCGCTGGTTGGCGAACCAGGCCGGTCCCAGGGCGACGATGCGGTCATACAGTTTGCCGCGCAGCGTCTGCTGGATCGACGCCGACGTGCGGTTGGCCTGCACGGTGCGCCAGTGATCGAACACGGCGCGCAACAGCACCATCGCGCCGACGCATAACGCGGGGGTGATCCAGTCCTGCCAGGGCGCGCCGTCGAACACGCGGGCCAGCAACTGCCCCAGGAAAACATAGCGCGCGATGCCGGCCGCCAGCGCCAGCAGGCCCAGGAAAATCCCGCCCGCCATGCCGGCGCGCAACCCCGCCGTCAGTTGCCACAATCGAGAGTCGAAATACATATCAATGCTCCATCCAGAGCCTGCATGGTCACTGATCCGACGCGCGCGCGAAAGCGATAGTTTTTCAATCATGGGTTGAGATAAACTCAACCCATGGCCGACCTGCCCAACCATACTCCCCCGCTGGCTGCCTTGCGCGCCTTCGAAGCCGTTGCCCGCCTGGGCAGCCTGAGCCGCGCCGCCGCGGAATTGCATGTGACCAAGAGCGCCGTCAGTCATCAGCTGCGCGCGCTGGAGACCGACCTGGGCGTGCCGTTGCTGCGGCGCGGGGGCACCGTGCGCCGCGCCGAAGCGACCGAGGCCGGCGCCGATCTGCTGGCTTCCGTACAACAGGCCTTGACCCTATTGGACACCGCCTGCCGCAATGCGCGGGCCACCGCGCGCGGCCGCCGCCGGTACACGCTGAACGTGTCGGCCAACCCTTCGCTGGCTGCGCTGTGGCTGGCGCCGCGCATCGGCCGTTTCATCGAATTGCACCCCGACATTGGCGTCCAGGTCTACCTGCACGCCAGCCAGGACCCGGCCTGGAAGGCCCAGGACATTGATCTGGCGTTCCTGCACGTGCGCACCCAGGGGCCGCATCTGGCCGAACCGGGCGACATCCCGCTGATGACCGAGACCGTCGTGCCGGTGTGCAGCCCCGCCCTGATCGCCGAAGCCGACCGCAACGACCCGCGCGCCTTCTTGCGCCACCGGTGGCTCGAGGAAAAGCATATCGACAGCCCCGAGACTGACTGGCGCACCTGGAACTGCCGGCTCGGCCTGGCCGAGACGGACTGGCAGGAACCCATGGTGCTGAGCGGCCTGAGCACCGTCGTGGCCGCCGCCGCGGCCGGCGTCGGCATCGCGCTGGGCCGTGCGCCGCTAATCGATGAAGACCTGGCCAGCGGCCGCCTCGTGCCCCTGATGCCGCAGTTGCGCATGCCGGGGTCCTGGGGCTACGTGATGCGGATCCACGCCAACCGGCCGATGGACGCGTCGCTGCCCGCGCTGGTGGAGTTCCTGGCGGAAGAGGGGCGCAGCACGGGGGCATGGCAGGACGTGACGCCGCTGACCGCCGATCCGATATCGAGGAAGCCGTGAATTTGAGAGGGAGACCAGCCGGACTGGGCCGCGCCGTATCGCTGCTTTGCTTGCTGGGGCTGGCGGGTGCCGCGTTGGCGCAGACGCCGGTTCCGAATCTGACCCCGGCTCTGGCACCGGCACCGGCACCGGCCGACGCCTTGGCCGATTGGAACGCCCACGGCCGCGCCGAAGGCCTGGCGCGGCCCGATACGCCCTGCCAGGACTTCCTCAAGACCTTGGGCAAGAAGCCGGGCTACGTCGAATACCTGGGGTGCGAGCAGGACGACGATTCCTACATCCAGCCCATGGAGGCCCGCTATCGCGTCAGCGGCGACGTTGCGGCGAAGATGGAAGCCTACCTGGGCCAGGCCTTCGGCATGCCGCCGCTGGAATACGTCTGTTGCGGCTGGGGCAATCATGGGCCGTTCTTTTGGCGCGACGGGCCCGACAGCGTCAACTATGAAATCAGCATGGGCGTCGAAACGTTGCGGATCCCGCGCGACCAGTGGCGGGAGATCCCCGGCTTCACCGTCAGGGTCGGCGTGATCAGGAAGAGTCCGTAGCCGGACCGTGGCCGGCTCAGTCCGCGCCTCCCTTGGCGCGAGGGGGGGTGCTGATGGTCACGGCGGACGTGACGATCAGCTCCATCAGGATATTGCGGGCCAGGTTCTCGGCGTAGTCGTTGCGGGCTTCCGCGGTGGCGATAGCGCGTTCCACAGATCCCTCCACGATGGCATTGACTTGCTGGATGTGAAGTTCGCAGATCTGCACCAGATCTGGGTGACGCTTCTGATGGAAATACAGGAAGCGGCGCGCCAGCGTCTGCAGCATGGCGTGGAACTCGGCCGCGTAGCTGTTGCGCGAGGCGGCCCCGATCTGGCTGGTCAGCGCGAAATGCAGGCGCATGTACACCCGCATGTCGTTGACCGCCTTCAAGTCTTCCAGCTCGCGCGCCAGGCGCGCCAATTCAGCGCGTTCCGAGTCGTCGGCCCATTGCGCCGCCTGGGCGACGATAAGCCGTTCTATCTCGCGCCGTGCCTGGATGATCTTCAGCTGTCCCTGATAGTCGATCTCCGAGATGAAGATGCCCTGTCGCGGGGCGATTTCCACCAGCCGCTGAAATGCCAGCTTCTGCAGGGCGTCGCGCACTGGCGAGCGGCCGATGCCCACACGCTCGCTAAGCGTCGTTTCCGACCATTGGCTGCCAGGAGGCAATTCGCCCGTGACGATCATTTCCTCCAGCGCGCTATAGGCCTTTTCAGTCTGGCTGACTGCCGTGCGGACAAAGAGGGGGGTAGACAGGTTCATGGGGTCGGAAGCGCGCGTTGTTGAAGTTCGCGTTTTAACACTTTGCCGGTGCTGTTTTTCGGCAATTCGTTCAGAAAGACATAGCGCTTAGGGCGTTTGAAGCGCGCGATGGAGGCAAGGCACAGCTGATCCAGATCCCGTTCCAGGACTTGGGCGCCTGGTTTGATCACCACGAACGCCAACACCGATTCCCCCCATTCCGGGTCGGGAGCGCCTATTACCGAGACTTCCTGCACGGCTTCGTGGCGCATCAGCGCTTCTTCCACCTCGCGTGGATAGATATTGGTGCCGCCGCTGATGATGACGTCCTTGGAGCGGTCTTTCAGATGCAGCAGTCCGCGCGCGTCCATGAGGCCGATATCGCCGGTATGCAGCCAGCCGTCGATCAGGGTGTCGGCGGTGGCTTGCGGATTGTTCCAGTACCCCAGCATGACGGTGGGGCCGCGCACGGCCACCTCGCCCAGTTCGTCCGGTCCGACGGCCTGGCCGCGGACGTCGCGCAGCTCGACCTCCATCGACGTCTGGATGTAGCCCACCGATCCCAATAACGTGTCGTCGTTCGTGTTCACGGCGTCAGCGATCTGCGAGGCGGACAGCGCGGATATCGACATGGGGCTTTCCCCTTGGCCATAGATCTGCGCGACACGCGCGCCGTAGCAGGCGACCGCGTCCTTGATGTCCTCGGTATAGAACGGCGCGCCGCCGACGATCAGCGTGCGCAGGCCAGGCGGCGGCCCGCCGGCCTGCCGGGCATGGCGCACCATGCGCTGCACGATGGTCGGCGAGGCGAACAGGCTGACGTTGCGGTAGTGCGTTAGCAACCCATGCAGTTCGGCTTCGTCCAGGCCGCCGCTGTCCGGCACGATCTGCAGGGCGCCATGCAGCCAGTACGGGATACTGTAAAGACCGCCGCCGTGCGACAAGGGCGCCACATGCACCATGGCGTCGCCAGGCTGGACAGCCTGCACGTCGGCATAGAAATTCAGGCACATGCCAACCAGGTTGGCGTGGCTGAGCATGACGCCTTTAGGCTTGCCCGTCGTGCCGCTGGTGTAAAACAGCCAGGCGAGTTCCTGCGGGGAACGCCGTTCCAAGGGAAGGGCGGGGCCGCGTGCAGCCACCGCGTAGTCGTCGGACTCCACGTCCACCACGCGCATCGCATGCAGGCTGCAGGCGACCGGCGTCAATGCGGCGTGGATGTCCCCTTGCGACAGGCATAGGCGGGCGTCGCAATCGCGCAGTATGTATTCCAGTTCGGTGGCGTGCAGTTTGGCGTTGACGGGTACGGCACACAAGCCGGCATGCCAGACGGCGAGCATCGATTCGATGTAGCTGGGGTGATTGCGCAGCGCCAGCATGACCCGTTGGCCGGCCTGCAGGCCCATGGGGCCGCGCAACCAGCCGGCCAGCGCTTGCACCCGGGCTTGGAGTTCGGCATACGTAAGGGGAGGGCGCAGGCCCGCGGCCAGCGCGGGCTGGTCGGCATACGTGGTGGCGCTGCGCTGAAAAAGAGAGCTGAGATGCATGGTTGTCTAAAGGTTGAACAGGCCGCAATCAGTGGCCAAGCAGCGTGATGCAGGTGACTGCCTCTTCCACGCCGTTGAAGCCGCCGCCGTTTTCCGCAATGGCGAAACGCGCGCCGTCGACCTGGCGCGCGCCGGCTTGCCCGCGCAGCTGGATCACCATTTCGTGGACCTGGGCCAAGCCGGTGGCGCCGATGGGGTGGCCGCGCGACAGCAGGCCGCCCGACACGTTGATGGGAATGCGGCCGCCCAGGCTGGTAGCGCCCGATTCCGCCATGGGCCCGCCTTCGCCGAATGCGCAGAATCCCAGGGCTTCGGTTTGTTGAATTTCGGCGAATGCAGTGGCGTCGTGGACCTCGGCCAGCGACATGTCCTGCGGGCCGACGCCGGCGCGTTCGTAAGCCTCGAGCGCGGCAAGGTGGCACAGATGGCGGTCGTACCTGTCTGCGGGGCGGTCTGTCGCGGTGCGTAGAACGCTGGCGTACAAGCGTACCGCCCGTGCCTCCCGAAGCCGCTTCAAACCCTGCGCGTTGCAGACGATGGCGGCGGCCGCGCCGTCGCTGATGGGAGCGCACATCGGAAGCGTCAGCGGCCAGGACACGGGACGGGCGGCCAGCGCTTCCTCGATGGTCAGCGGATACTGGAACTGGGCGAGCGAATTACGCGTGGAGTGCATGTGGTTTTTGGCGGCGACGGCGGCAAGCTGTCGCTGCGTGGTGCCGAAGGTCTTCATGTGCAGGCGCGCCAGGCTGGCGTAGATGTCCATGAAGACGCTGCGCTTGCCGGGCTCTTCGAAGCCGGGCGGCGGCGTGATGTCAGGCGCAAGGGCCATCAGGCGTGCCATCTGCGCCGGGGCGTCATGCACGTCCCAGGCACCGTCGAAGACGGCGAAGCTCTTGGCTTTGTCTTCGGCGTAGAGTTTGTCCACGCCGACGGCCAGGCAGATGTCGCCCGCGCCGGACGCCACGTACAGGTGCGCGGCGTTCAGCGCGGTACTGGAGCTGGCGCAGGCGTTCTCGACATTGGTGACCGGAATGCCGACGACACCCATCGCCTTCAGCGCCACTTGGCCCGCGACCATGTATTGGCCTTCGATGGATCCCTGGCCGGCCGTGGCGAAGTAGGCCGCTTGAAGGTCGGCGGCGTTGCAGCCGGCGTCGGCCAACGCTTGCGTGACGGCGTCTCGGACCAGGTCCTTGACGCTTTTTTCAGGTTGCTTGTCGAAGCGCGTAATGCCTACGCCCGCGATAAAGGTCTTGCCGTCGCTCATGCTCGGACCCCGGTTGTGAGGATGGATTCAATGATGTCCCGGTCGGCTCGGACGTCCGCCGCCGATCCGCTCCAGGCGATTTCGCCGTGGTCCAGCACGTACTGGCGGTGGGCCAGCCGGGCGGGGACTTTCAGGTTCTGTTCGACCAGGACGATGCCCGTGCCCTGGCGGTGGACCTCTGTGAATACGTCTATCAGGTCAGTGACGATACGGGGCGCCAGGCCTTCGGTGGGTTCGTCGAGCAGCAGGATGCGGGGGTTGCCCAGCAGCGCGCGCGCGATCGACAGCATCTGCTGTTCGCCGCCAGACAATTGGTCGCCGTCAAAGCCGATGCGCTCGCCCAGGCGCGGGAACACCTGCAGCACGCGCGCCTCGGTCCAATAGCCGGGCCGGTGCGCCAGCGCGCCCATGCGCAGGTTCTCGCGCACAGTCAAGTTGGGAAAGATGCGGCGGGTATCGGGCACCAATGCGATGCCGTCGCGGCTGATCTGCTCGACCGCGCGACGCGTAGCGTCCTGGCCGCCGTTGCGTCGGCTTCCCGACGACAGCGGCAGCAGTCCGATCAACGCCTTGAGCAGTGTGGACTTGCCGGCGCCGTTGCGTCCGACGATGGCCACGATCTCGTCCTGCGCCGCGCGCAGCGAGATGTCTTTCAGCGCCAGTGCCTGGCCGTAATGCACCTCGGCATGCAGCAGTTCGATCATGCCGCCACCTCTTCGCCCAGGTAGACCGCCCGCACGGTGGTGTCTTCCCGGATGGCGTCTGGCGGTCCTTCAGCCACTTTCCGGCCGTTTGACAGCACGACGATATGCTCGGACAACGTCATGATCACGTCCATATTGTGTTCGATGAGCAGCACGGTGCGGCCGGCAGCGGCATGGCCGATCAGGCGGGTGGCGGCGGCGATCTCGTGATGGCCTACGCCGGCCAGCGGTTCGTCAAGCAGCAGGATGCGGGGATCGGGCAGCAGGGTCAGGCCCAGTTCCAACGCGCGCTGCAGGCCGTATGACAAGGTGCCGGCGACGGTGTCGCGCCAGGGCGCCAGATCCGTCAGTTCGAGCATCGCGTCGATGGTGGGAGCCAAGCGGCGGTCATAGCGCGGCGCCAGCCAGAATGGCAGCAAGCGCGAATGGCTGATCTGCGCGGCGATGCGCAAGTTCTCCAATACCGTCATTTCAGGAAAGATCTTGGTGATCTGGAAGCTGCGTCCGATACCGTGACGGGCGCGTTCGTAGGCGCGCAGGCGCGAGATGTCCGTTTCATGGCACAGGATGCGCCCACCGTGGCCGGGAAGATGCCCGGCCAGCACGTTGAGCAACGTCGTCTTGCCCGCGCCATTGGGACCGATCAGGCCATAGACCCGGCCTGTTTCGAAGGCGTAGCTGAAATCCTCGATGGCGCGCAGCGCGCCGAACGTGACGCTGACGTTGTCGCATTGCAGGGCGATGCGGTTCATGAGGGACTCCCTTCGCCAGGCGCCAGGGAGGCATCGGAGGCAGTCTTGGCGGCGGGGTGGGGCGTCGGGGCCGCGCGGCGGGCCAGGCGCAGGCGGGCTTGCAGGGCGCCCAGGACGCCTTGCGGAAAGTAAAGTGTGGCCAAGATGAAAATCAGCCCCAGGATGCCGTACCAATATGGCGTCCAGCCGCTCAGCCATTCCTTCAGGACTTCGAACAGCAGCACACCGGCTACCGGTCCCCACAGCGTGCCGGCGCCGCCCAGCAACGTCATGATGATGACGTCGCCCGAGGTGGTCCAGTGCAGCATTTGCGGATTCATGTACATCAGGACGGCTGCCAGCAACCCGCCCGCCAGCCCGCCCACCGCGCCGGAAACGAGGAAGGTGACCTGCTTGAGGCGCTGGACGTTGTAGCCCAGTTGGCTGGCCCGGATCTCATTCTGGCGCACGCCCGCGACGGCTCGCCCGAAGGGCGAGGCGCGCAGCATCGCCATGAAGGCCATCACCAGGGCAAAGACCGCCGCGACATACCAGTAGAAGTTCACGGTGTCGAAGAAGTCGATGCCGGCGAGTTCCGGCCGGCCGATGCCGGGCAGGCCGTCCGCGCCGCCAGTCCATTCGCGCAGTTTGCTGTCGGCCAGGATGTACATCAGCTGCGATAGCGCCAGCGTGACCAGCGCGAAGAAGATGCCGGACACCCGCAGCGCGAACACGCTGAAGAGCCAGGCGCAGGCGGCGCCACCCAGGATGGCAAGCACGAGCCCGGCTTCGAACGGCAAACCGTAACGTTGAGTCGCCAGGGCCAGCGCATAGCCGCCTGCGCCCAGGAAGGCGGCGTGGCCGAAGGACACCATCCCCAGCAGGCCGAATACCAGATCGAAGCCCACGGCGAATATCGACCACACCATGATCAGGATGGTCAGGTTCAGCAGGAAGTCGTTCTGTGTGAGAAACGGCACCGCCACCACTGCGGCGGCAACGCCGACGGCAATGGCGGCATCTTGGCGGAAAGTCGTCATGCCAACCTCGCTTGGCGAGAAAACAGCCCTTGCGGACGGGTGAGCAGCGTGGCGATCAGCATGGCGAAAGTCAGGATATCGACCCAACTGGGCATGAAGGTGTATCCCACCGCGCGGACCATGCCAATCAGCAGGGAAGCGGCGACCACGCCGCGGATATTGCCGAGCCCGCCCAGGATGACCACAATGAAGCAGTCGATGATGGTATTGGTCGCCATGCCCAGTTCGATCGGAAACAGCGGGGCGGAGATGGCGCCTGCCAGGCCGGCCAGCGCGGCGCCCACGCCGAACACCGCACTGCGGATGGTGGCGGCGGGCAGCCCCAGGATGCGTACCATTTCGCCGTCGCTGCTGGCGGCACGCACCAACATGCCGAAGGTGCTCTTTTCAAGCACGAAGAAGAGCGCCACCGAGACCAGCAGGCCGAAAGCGATGACAAAAAGCCGGTAGACGGGGATGGTGCTGCCCGCCAGGTCTACGGTACCCGCTAGCAATGCCGGCATCGGCGTTTCCTGGTAGCCCAGGCCCCAGATGAACTTCACGGCTTCGCTGATGACGAGGATGAAGCCGAATGTGAGGATCAGCTGATAGAAGTGGGGGCGGCTGTAAAGCGGCCGCAAGGCCAGACGCTCCATCGCCACGCCCACCAAGCCCACGCCGACGGTCGCCACAACCAGGCCGGCGATGAACGAGCCGGTGCGCAGTTGGATGTCGAAGGCAAGGTAGGCGCCCAGCATGTACAGCGCGCCGTGGGCGAAGTTGATGACCCCCAGCATGCCGAAGATAAGCGTAAGGCCGGATGCCAGAAGGAACAGCAGCATTCCCAGGCTCAAGCCGATGATCACGGTGGACATGGCAATGATCCGTCAGCCCGCGCAGGGCTCGAATACCTGGTCCGGCGGAAAGACGCCGACGATATCCATGACGTAGGCCGGCTGGGGAGCCTTGCCAGCGGTCACGACGCCCCACAGTCCGTTCTGCATCGCTTGGTGGTCGCAGGCGCGCATGGTCTTCGTGCCTTCCACGGAGTTGTCGCGCACGCTGCCGGCGAACGCCTCCACCCACTTTTCCTTGTCCCAGCTGCCGGTCTTCTCCACCACGTCCAGCCACCAGCTCATGCCGTCATAGGCTTCGCCCGCTGCGGCGGAAGGGTACTCGTTGTATTTCTTGCGAAACGCCTCGACGAAGACCTTATTCGCCGCGTTTTCCACGGTGAAGTGATAGCGCACGCCGGATTGCACGCCGATTGAGGAGGGGCCCACGCCGGCCGCCATGGTTTCGTCGGCGATGACAGGGCCGAAGATCTTGCGCGTCTTGCCCAGGTCGATCTGCCCTGCCTGCTTGACCATGGTGACGGCATCCGAGCCCGTCATGAACAGCGCCACGCCATCCGCATTCGAGCGTGCGATCTTGTCGGCGATGGACGAATAGTCCCGGTTGCCCAGCGGGGGGAAGTCGGCCCCGACGATCTCGATGCCGGCCTTTTCGGCTTCGCGGCGGTACCAGTCCCAGCTGTCGCGGGTGGCCTGGTAGTCAGCCGTCACGCCATAAATGCGCTTGAGCTTTTGTTCCTTGGTGTAGGCCAGCGCCATGCGCTGTTCCATGCCCAACGTGTTGGAGGTGCGGAACGTGTAGCGCGAGCCGCCAGGCACCGTGATCTTGTCGTCTGCGGACATCGTGACCAAATGAGGGATCTTGCGCTGCTTGGCGATGTTCATGATGGCCAATGTGCTGGCTGAACTGACCGCGCCGAAGATCATCTGCGATCCGTCGGAAATCAGACGCGTGGTTTTCTGGACCGCGGGCTGAGGCTTGGTCTCGTCGTCCTCCCAGGAGACCTGAATCGGCTTGCCCAGCACCTTGCCGCCGCGCTGTTCGATGGCGATGGTCACGCCTTTGCGCATGTCTTCGCCAAAGATGCCGTAAGTGCCAGACAGCGACACCACGCCGCCAATTTTGAATGTATCGGGTTCGGCTGCGTGCGCGCCCGTCATGAACACGGCGCACAGCGCCAGCGCGCCATAGGCGGCGGGACTCCATGTCTTCATTTTTGTCTCCTTGTGTTTTTCGTTATTGCTCGTAATGTTTTACGTAGCTTGATTGATATACTACGTCTGCCTCCGTGATCTGAATAATTGGGGTAAACCCGCTGCGGCAGAACAAGAAAAACCGCCCCAAGGCCGGTGGGCGCTTGGGGCGGTGCGGGGGAGACGGGGTGCGGGCAAGCCGCTTTGCGTCTAGGGCTTTCTTGTGTCGGCAGGCCCTAGTCGCTTGCTAATTCCATGCTGCGCGTGACCTCTTCCTGCACGCGTTCCCAGATGGAACGCTTCAGTTCCACGAAGCGCGGCGACAACTGCACGTCGGCGCTGCGCGGATGGGGCAGGTCGTTGTGGATGTCCTGCACGATGCGGCCGGGCTTGGATCCCATCACCGCCATGCGGGTGGACAGCGTCAGGGCTTCGTCGATGGAGTGCGTGATGAAGACGATCGTCTTGCCGCTTTGCTCATAGATCGACAACAACTGGTCCTGCAGCACCTGGCGCGTCATGGCGTCCAGCGCGGCGAACGGTTCGTCGAACAGCATCACGTCCGGGTCGTTGGCCAGCACCCGCGCAATCGACACCCGCTGCTTCATCCCGCCCGACAGCGCGTGCGGATACTTGTCCGCCGCCGCCTTCAGTCCCACCATCTCGATGTACTTGCGGGCAATCGGCGCGCGTTCCTGTTTGGACATGCCGCGCATCTTCAGGCCGAACTCCACGTTCTCCTGCACGGTGCGCCACGGAAACAGCGCATATTGCTGGAACACCATGCCGCAGGCGGCGGTCACGTCGGTGACGGCGCGGCCGTTGATGGTGACGGTGCCGGTGTTGGGCGTGATGAAGCCCGCCATCAGGTTCAGCAGGGTGGACTTGCCGCAACCGGATGCGCCCAGCAGCACCAGGAATTCGCCGCGCTTGACCTCCAGGTCAACGCGGTCCAGCACGGGCACGTCGCCATAGGACTTGGAGATGCCCTTGAGCTGGATCATCGTGTCGTTCATCGTTGCCATGCCAGCACCCATCGCTCAAGAAGCCGCAAACACAGATCGGTCACCAGCACGGTGAAGCTGATCAGCACCATGCCCAGCACCACGGTGTCGGTCTGGAAGAATTCCTTGCCGTTCATGATCATGAACCCCAGGCCTTCCTTGGACGCCACCAATTCAGCCGAAATCACACAGGTCCAGGACAGGCCCAGGATGATCTTCATGCCCGACAGGATCTGCGGCAGGCAACCGGGGAACAACACTTCGCGCATGACCTGCCAGCGGTTGGCGCCCAGGTTGCGCGCCGCCCGCACCAGCACCGGGTCGATGCTGCGCGACGCTTCCATCACGTAAAGCAGCGCCGGCACGAACGACCCCATGAACACGATGCTGTACTTCTGCGTTTCGGTGATGCCGAACCACAGCAGCGACAGCGGGATCCAGCTCATGGACGGCAAGGGGCGCAGGAACGAGATGATGGGGTCGAACACGGCGCGCGCCACCTTCGACGTGCCCAGCAGGATGCCCAGCGGAATGGCCACGATGACCGCCGCCAGGAAGCCGACCATCACGCGGCGGGTGGAGGCCAGCACGTTGTAGAACAGCGTGCCCTGGTCGGACATGGACCAGGCCCGCGCCAGGACCTGGGACGGCGCGGGCAGGAAGATGGGATCGACTGCGCCGGCGCGGCACAGGCCTTCCCACAGCAACAGGAAGCTCAGAAGCGAAAACACGCTGACCCCGATCAGCCGTGTTTCCCTTGAAGACGAACGTGAGGACATAGGCGAAGCGTCCCGTGCTTACCGGGTCGCGGCCGGGAGGTACGAAGCCTGGACCCAGTCTTTGACTTGGGGGGCCTTGTCGATCTGCTTGAGCGACACCAGCATCTCGGCCAGTTGCTGCATGCCGGTGACGAAGTTGCCCGGTTCCACCATCAGCCCCTTCTGATCGGCGGCGGAGTACCACTGCGTCTGCTTGATGACGGCCAGTTGCTCGTCCTTGGACAGGCCGGTCAGTTCCAGCAGCACGCCTGCCGCCTCGTCGGGTTGCCGGGTCAGCATCGCATTGGCCTCGAAGACGGCGTGCAGGAATTGCTTCACCGCTTCCGGGTTCTCGCGCCCCAGCTTGGCATGCGTCAGCAGCACGTCCGGCCCCGGCGTGATGGCGTACTGCTTGTAGAGCGAGAATGCGGTGTCGTCCAACAGCACGTGCGTGCCCGGCACCGCCTTGATGCGGTCGAAGGCCGGCGTCCAGGCCACCGCGGCGTCGATCTGCTTGCCCTGATAGGCCGACAGCAGGTTGGTGGCCGGCAGATTGATGATGGAGACGTCGCGGTCGGGGTCAAGACCCGCCTGGCGCAGCACGTCCAGCAGCAGCACGTGGGCGCTGGACGCGTAGGTCACGCCGATCTTCTTGCCTTTCAGGTCCGCCACCGACTTGACGTCGTCGCGCACCAGGACGCCTTCGGCGCGGCCGAAGTTGTTGGGCGTGGCGATCACCTGGAATTGGCGGGCCCCGGCAGCCATCAGGGCCAGCGACGACACGACGCCGGTGCCGGCCAGGTCGATGTTGCCGGCCATCACGGCGCTCATGCGGTCGGACGAGGTGGCGAAGCTCTGCCACTTGATGTCCAGGCCCTGCTTGGCGAACAGGCCCGTCTTCATGGCAATGTAGGCCGAATAGTGGCCCAGCCAGGCCGAACCGCCGTAGGTATACGAGGCGTTGGCGGCGCGGCCGACCATGGGAAAGCCCAGGGCGCTGGCGCCCGCCAAAGCTGCGGTGCGCACCAGCATGGCGCGGCGAGTCATGTTCATATTTTTCCCCTACTGGAATGTAGATTGACCGATAGATGTCATGTCGCCGGCACTCTGGGGTGCGGCAGGCCAGACTGTCACCCGGCCACCGCCTCGCGGCGTGAATATAAGGAGCGGCGATGGTCAAAATTCGTCGTGCTTAAGCAATCCGGTTAGGCAGACGCCGTTTCATCAGCCGCTTTTATTAAGTATTCGCGCTGCTTATATTGCGGCGGCCGGGATAGGGCAGGTTCACACTCGCGGCACTTGTCCTTGGAGCCTTGTCCGTGAAAAGTTTTGACGTGATCGTGATTGGTGCCGGCGTGATCGGCAGTTCGGTAGCCTTCCACCTGGCCGAACTGGGCGCAAAGAGCGTGCTGGTGCTGGACCGGGCCACGATCGGCGCCGGCACGACCTCGCAGTCGTCCGGCATCCTGCGCACCCACTATTCGGTGCGCGAGAACGTGGAGCTGGCCCAGCGGTCGTGGAGCGTGTTCAACCATTTCGCCAGCTATGTGGGCGATGACGAAGCTTCTTGCGGTCTGGTCAAGTGCGGCTACCTGATCAGCGCGGCCGACAACGATAAGCTGGATCCGTTGCGCAGCGCGCTGGAACAACAGCGCGCGCAAGGGATTGCGCTGGAACTGCTGAACGCCGCCCAGGCGCGCGAGCTGCTGCCCATCGCCTCGTTCGACGATGCCGCGCTGATCGGCTTTGAGCCCGAAGCCGGGTTTGCCGACGCGTATCTGGTGGCCACCAGCTTTGCCCGCGGCGCGCGTCGGCGGGGCGTGACCATCCGCGAAAACGTCGACGTACGCAAATTGCTCATCGAGGACGGCCGCGTGATCGGCGTGTCCACCTCGGAAGGCGACTACGCCAGCCCGCTGGTGATCAGCACGCAAAACATCTGGACGTCGGAGTTGGCCGCGTGGACGGGCGTTGCGATGCCCGTGGTGCCCGAACGCCATGCGGTGCTGGCACTGGAATGCGACGCCGCGCCCTACACGTATTCGATGCCGGTCTACAAGGACCTGGCGTCCCCGGGCATGCTGTATTGCCGCAGCTATGGCGGCAACCAGATGCTGGTCAGCGAGGGCATCGTGGGCGAGGCCCTGCAAAAGAGCGATGCCGAACAGGGCGATATTCCGCTGGACTACGTGGCGGAGGTGGGCGAGCAGGTGGCCGCGCGCTTTCCCGCCTACGAGACCGCGGGGCTGGCCTCGTCCTGGACCGGCGTGTACGACGTGACGCCCGACTGGAATCCCGTGCTGGGCCGCGTGCCTGGCGTGCAGGGGCTGATCGTGGGCTTCGGTTTTTCGGGCCACGGGTTCAAGTTGTCGCCGACCGTGGGGCGTGTGCTGGCGCAGGAAGCACTGGGCCTGCCGACCGACGTGTCGCTCAAGCCCTATGACATCGGCCGCTTCGAAAGCGGCGCGTTGCTGACCGGGAAGTACGGCCTTGGCGCCGTCTCCTGATCGCATGCGCTGGGCACAGGCGGCCTGGCAGGCCTTGCCGCCCGAGCCGTGGAAAAACGGCGGGGGCGTCACGCGCACGCTGGCGGTGGACGGGCAGGCGGCGGTCCCGCGCTGGCGCGTCAGCATCGCGGACATCCAGCAGGATGGCCCGTATTCGCGCTTTCCGGGCTACGACCGCGTATCGGTCGTGCTGTCGGGCCAAGGCGTGGCGCTGCATGGAGAGGGCGCCGCGCTCGATCTGCTGCCCGGCGTGCCGACGGCGTTTGCCGGCGATCTTGCGCTGCATTCCCGTCTGCTGGGCGGTCCCGTGCGGGTGTTGAACCTGTTCGTGCTGCGCGGTGCGGCCCAGGCAACGGTGTCCTGTGCCGGCTCGGCACAGGCCGCGTTGGTCGTCGGCGCGCTTCCCGCCGTCCCCGCCTTGGTTCAGGCGTTCGGCATCAGCGTAGACGTGGGGGCCGGGCCGCTGGCGAAGGGCGGGGAAGAGGCCGTGTTGCTCGACTTGCGCGTGGCGGCGCTCCCTGCCGCCTGACCGTTCTTGTCTCCTCGTCCCGCAGGGGCGTGGCATTGATTGATTCCTTATTCCAGGAGTGTTCGCATGAAGGTATTAGCCGCGGTCAAGCGCGTGGTTGACTACAACGTCAACGTGCGCGTCAAGGCCGACCAGAGCGGCGTGGACATCGGCAACGTCAAGATGTCGATGAACCCGTTCGATGAAATCGCCGTCGAGGCGGCCGTGCGCTTGAAAGAGCGGGGGGCGGCGACCGAAGTGGTCGCCGTGTCTTGCGGCACGGCGCCGTCCCAGGAAACGCTGCGTACCGCACTGGCGATCGGTGCAGACCGGGGCGTGCTGGTGCAGACCGACGCCGTGCTGCAGCCGCTGGCCGTCGCCAAGCTGCTGCGCGCCGTGGTGCAGCAGGAGCAGCCCGCGCTGATGATCCTGGGCAAGCAGGCGATCGACGATGACGCTTGCCAGACCGGTCAGATGCTTGCGGCGCTGTTGGGCTGGCCGCAGGCCACCAACGCCAGCGCCATCGAGATCGATGGCGCGGTGGCGCGTGTCACGCGCGAGGTGGACGGAGGCCTGGAAGTGCTGGAACTGACGCTACCCGCCATCGTCACCGCCGACCTGCGGCTGAACGAGCCGCGCTATGTCACGCTGCCCAACATCATGAAGGCCAAGAAAAAGCCGGTGGATGTCCTTACGCCGGAGGCGTTGGGCGTGGATCCGGGGTCGCGCCTGGAGACCTTGCGCGTGGAAGAGCCCGCCGCGCGCGCGCCCGGCGTCAAGGTGGCGGATGTGGGCGCGTTGATCGACAAACTGAAGAACGAAGCGAAGGTGATCTGATGACGGTCCTGGTTATTGCCGAACACGACAACCGCGCGCTGGCCGGCACCACGCGTAACGCCATCGCCGCAGCCGGCAAGCTGGGCGTGCCGGTCCATGTGCTGGTGGCAGGCGCGGGCGCGCAAGCCGTGGCCGACGTCGCCGCGCATGTCGCGGGCGTCCAGAAAGTGCTGCTGGCCGATGCGCCGCATCTGGGCGATGGCCTGGCCGAGAACCTGGCCGCGCAGGCGGTGGAGGTCGCGGGCGGCTATACGCATCTGTGCCTGGCCGCCACCACGCAAGGCAAGAGCGTGGCGCCGCGTGTGGCCGCCTTGCTGGATGTGGCGCAGGTGTCCGACGTGATCGAGGTGGTGTCGGCCGACACGTTCAAGCGCCCCATCTACGCGGGCAACGCGATCGCCACGGTCAAGAGCGGGTACCCCGTCGTCGTGGCGACGATCCGGCCGACCGCGTTCGACGCCGCGCCGGCGGAGGGCGGCAGCGCACAAGTCGAAACGGTGGCGGCCGTGGCCGATGCCGGCCGGGCGCGTTTCGTCCGCCGCGAGCTGGCAGTGTCGGAACGCCCGGAACTGGGCGGCGCGCGGGTGGTGGTGTCGGGCGGCCGCGGCCTGGGCAGCGCCGAAAACTTCAAGTTGCTGGACCCCTTGGCGCAGAAGCTGGGCGCAGCCCTGGGGGCGTCCCGCGCCGCGGTGGACGCGGGCTATGCGCCCAATGATTGGCAGGTGGGGCAGACCGGCAAGATCGTGGCGCCAGCACTGTACGTGGCGGTCGGGATCTCGGGGGCCATCCAGCATCTGGCCGGCATGAAGGACTCCAAGACCATCGTCGCCATCAACAAGGACGGCGACGCGCCGATCTTCGGCGTGGCGGATTATGGTCTGGTCGGCGATCTGTTCGAGGCGGTCCCCGCCTTCACCGCAGGGCTGTGATGCCGCCAGGGTGCCGCGTCAACGCCGCGTCATTGCGGCATTGGCGCGCCCATCAACGCCGCATGCTGCGCCATAGCGTGGCAGGCGGCAGCCCCAGGGCCGGGGCAATGTCTTTCTGGATCAGGCGTTCCACCGCCATCAGGATCACGTCCCGCGCCTCGGTGGGCAGCTTGCCCACTTCCTGTTGCCGCGCCGCCAGATACAGCGTGCGCGACAGGCTGGCGTCGTCGCTGCGCGCCGCGCCCAGGTAGGGCGCCAGCGGCAGCACGCGCAGCTGGTCCACGAAATGGCGCGACTGCCAGATGCACAGCGGCGTGCTGATCGCAAAGCCGATTCCCGCGGTGACCAGGCTGAGCAAGGGATCGGTGTTGTCGAATTCAAAGGTGCGCTCGATCATCACGTCGTGCGATTCGATCAGGCGATCGATCTCAGCGCCGATGAAGGAACGCGCGCTGTAGCGGATGAACTGCATGCGCTTGCCCAATTCCTTGAGCGTGGCGATCTTGTCCATGTCCATCGTGCGCGGCACGATCAGCACATAGGGTTCGCTGAACAGGCTGATCTTCTTGATGGTGGGCTTGCCGGCCAAGGCGCTGGTGGTGACCACCAGGTCCAGTTGCCGGTCTTCCAATTGCTTGTCCAGCACGGGCGTGATGCCCGACCACAGCCGGATCTGGCGCGACGCGCCGGACAGGCCGTGGATCAACGTGGGGCCCAAAGTGCCCGCGAAGGAATCCACGCAGCCGAAGCGGACAATGTTGCGCTTGGCCCGGCTCAGATTGCGGACGCTTTCCGTCATGTCGCCCGCCTGGGCGAGCAGGCGCGCGGCATGGTCGAACAACAGTTCGCCTGCGGGCGTGGGCCGCGCCGGCCGCGTGCTGCGGTCCAGCAGTTCGGTCGACATGGCGCCTTCCAGCTGCTTGATCCGTTGCGACACGGCTGCTTGCGACAGGCCCAGCAGGCGCGCCGCGCCGGAAACGGACGCGGCTTCCACCACCGCCACCCAGGTCAGCAGCAGGCTCCATTCCGGATAGTTTTCCGTCGTGGTGAAGGAAAATCGGTTCATTGCCTGGCGTGTCCTGGACGGCGCTGCGTGGAGGTCAGAGCTGGCGTGCCGTGGTCTGCCGCAGGGCGGCTTGCACCATGCCTTCGACCACCGGGATGACCTTGTCGGCCAAGTCGGCCCGCCAGCCGTAGGGATGCGTTTCGTCCATGTAGGTGGACTGGCACATTTCCAGCTGGATGGCGTGGATATTGTCGGCCGGCGCGCCATAGTGGCGCGTGATGTAGCCGCCCTTGAAGCGGCCGTTGATGGCCCAGGTGTAGTCGCGGCAGCCGTCCAGCTGTTCCTTGACCGCCGCCAGGATGTCCGGTGCGCAGGCCGCGCCGTCTGAGGTCCCGATGTTCAGGTCGGGCAGCTTGCCCTCGAACAGGCGCGGCAGCACGCTGGCAATGGAATGCGCTTCCCACAGCAGCACGGTGCCGTGCTCGGCCTTGATGCGGTCCAGTTCTTCGCGCAGCTTGGCGTGATAGGGCTGCCAATAGGTCTGCAGGCGGTGCGCGCGTTCGGCGTCCGTCAGCACGGCATCGTTCTGGTACAGCGCGTCGCCGCGGAACGTCTGGGTCGGGCACAGGCCGGTCTTGGTCTGGCCGGGGTACAGGCTTTCGTCATTGGGCGGGCGGTTCAGGTCCACCACATAGCGCGAATAGCGCGCGCCGATCACCGACGCGCCCAGTGCTTGGGCGAATTGGTACAGCGTGTCCAGGTGCCAGTCGGTATCGCCGGACTCCAGGCCCAGCGGCGTCATCTGCGCGCGCTGCGTGTCAGGGATCTGGCTGCCCAAATGGGGAATGGAGATCAGCAGCGGGGCGGTGCCGCGGCTGAAATGATAGATGTCGCTCAAGGGAAAACTCCGGGTAACAAAGACGGTGCGCTGCGGGACCTGTCGCAGGCGATGGCCGCTTGTATGCTAGGCAGCGCGGCCCATTGCGCTAATTGCATCAGTTTAATGGATATTGATAATCAGGCACGGTGATGCAAAGGCGATGGGCGCATCGGCTGCGCGTAGGGCGCCCACGGCGGGTCCGTGTTCCAGACACCGGCGATCTCATCGATGAGCAAGCGCACCTTGGGCGACAGGTGCCGCCGGTGCGGATACACCGCGCACACCGGGGCGCCCGCCGGGGCCACGGTTTCCAGCACCGGCGTCAGGCGGCCCGCGCGCAAGTCATCGGCCACCAGGAACGCGCCTAGTTGCACGATCCCATCGCCTGCCACCGCCGCGTCGCGCAAGGCCTCGGTATGGCCTAGCCGCAGGCGGCCGGCGACGGGCACGTGGCGTTCCTGGCCCTGGACGGCAAATCGCCATGGCACCAACTGCCCCGCATGCGTGTACGCCAGCGTCTGATGCTGGCTCAAGGCGTCGGGCGTAGCCGGCATGCCGTGGCGCCTCAGGTACTCCGGCGCGGCGCACGTGATCAACCGGTGAGGCGCCAGCACCCGTCTTACCAGCCGGCTGTCCACTTCGCCGCCGATGCGGATCGCCATATCGATGCCGTCGCGCGCCAGATCCGCGTAGTCGTCGGAAAAGCTGACGTCCGCTTCCACGTCGGGCCAGCGCCGCAGGTAAGCCCGCAACATCGGCATCAGATGCAGCCTGCCCAGCGACACCGGCAGGTCGATGCGCAAGCGGCCGCGGGGCGCCTGCTTGCGGCTGGCCATGGCATCGGTCGCGCTGTCGACTTCGGACAGGATGCGTTGCGCATGTTCGTAAAAGATCCGGCCATCGTCGCTCAGGCTGACGCTGCGTGTGCTTCGGTGCAGCAGCCGGACGCCCAGGCTTTGCTCAAGCCGCGCGATGCATTTGCCGATGGCCGAACGCGACAGCCCGAGCTTTTCCGCAGCTGCCGTGAAGCTCTGCGTATCGGCCACACGCACGAACGCCAGCAGATCTCCGATGTGATCCAGACGGTGGGGAAGGGCGGGTTTATTGTCCACGAATTGTCCCTTGTGTTTCGCTTGATGCCAACTTTATCAGCGAATTGGAAACAGTAGACTGCGTAGGGGTCGGCCTGGCAACGGGCCTTTTCCGGATAACGCCGTCCCATGTCCCGCACCACGTCTTCCCCTGCTCAACCCTTTCCTCTACCGCCCGTCCGGACTTCTCGCCGGGCCTGGCTGGCCGTTCTTGCCGTGGGCATGGCCACGTTCAGCGTCGTCACCACCGAAATGCTGCCGGTGGGCCTGCTGGTGCCCATCACCCGCGACCTGGCGGTGTCGGTGGGTGAGGGCGGTCTGATGCTTTTCGTGCCCGCGATCCTGGCGGCGCTGTTTGCGCCGCTGGTCGTTGTCGGCGCGAAAGGCGCCGACCGCCGCTGGCTGCTTTGCGGCCTGCTGGCAGCGCTGACCGCCGCCAATCTGGCCAGCGCGCTGGCGCCGTCCATGCCCTGGTTCCTGGGGGCGCGGATACTGGTGGGATTCTGCATCGGCGGCATCTGGGCCATTGGCGGCGGCCTGGCGGGCAGGCTCGTCCCGCCCCACGCGGTGGGGACGGCCACCGCCATCATCTTCGGCGGCGTGGCCGTGGCGTCGGTGCTGGGCGTACCGCTGGGCGCCTTCGTCGGCGGCCTGGCGGGTTGGCGCGCCGCGTTCGGCGCGATGGCGGCTTGTTGCGCGGCCGTGCTGCTGCTGATCGCGCTGGCTCTGCCGCCGTTGCCCCCGCCGCGCAGCCTGTCCGCACGCCAGCTGACCGCGCAACTGGCGAATCCGGCGGTGCGCGTGGGCTTGTTGGTCACCTTGTTCCTGGTGGCCGGGCATTTCATGGCCTACACCTTCGTCCGGCCGCTGCTGCAATCGCACGCGGGCTTTGGCCAGTCGTGGATCGGTCCGCTGTTGTTCGCCTATGGCGCGGCCGGGGTGGCCGGTAATTTCGTAGCGGGGACGGCCGCCGCGCGTCAGCCGGGCCGAACCTTGCTGACGATCGCGCTCGCTTTGCTGTTGACGCTGGCATTGCTGGCCGGATTCGGGCATCTGCGGATTGCCGGCGGCGTCTTGCTGGTGGCATGGGGGCTGGCGTATGGCGGCGTGTCGGTATCGCTGCAAGCCTGGATGATCCGGGCGGCCCCGGACGCCGTCGAAGCGGCGACGGCGCTGTTCGTGGCGATGTTCAACCTGGGCATCGCTGCGGGATCGTTGCTGGGCGTTCCGAGCGTGGACGCGCTGGGCTTGCGGGCGAACCTGTGGCTGGCGGCGGCGTGCATGCTGTTGCCTGCCGGCGCGCTATGGTGGTGGCGGCGGCAGCCCGAGCGGGCGCGGGAAACCGGTACGGCATTTCGGTAGAATTCCCGCATCATCAAGGAGCGCATCGAAGTGATCCTCTAAAGCCGACAAGAATCAGACTGCCACGCCCAGCCTTTCGCGCTGCGGGCCGCGGTCGCGTCCGTGGCCGGCTCCGCGTAGCCGGCCGCCATTCTCATGTGTGCCTGGCGCCTTCTGGGGCGTCATGCCAGTCGCTTTACAGGATCGTTCATGACAGCCTCTTCTTCCTTCGATTTCCTTGCCCACAACCAGGCCGCCTGGGACCAGCTTGCCGCGCAAGACTGCGAGTGGTCGCGCCCCGTCACGGCCGAAACCATTGCCGCCGCGCGCGCGGGCCAGTGGTCGGTGCGTCTCACGCCGGGGCCGCTGCCGCAAGGGTGGCTGGATCAACCCCAAGGCCTGCGCATTCTGTGCCTGGCCTCGGCCGGCGGCCAGCAAGCGCCGGTGCTTGCCGCCGCGGGCGCGCACGTGACCGTGTTCGACGCGTCGGAAAAGCAATTGGACCAGGACCGCCGCGTCGCCGCGCGCGACGGGCTTGCGCTGGACGCGGTGCAGGGCGACATGCGGGACTTGTCCGCGTTCGACGATGCGTCATTCGACGTGGTGTTCCACCCGATCTCGAACCTGTACGTGCCGGACGTGCGCCCCGTGTGGCGCGAGTGCCACCGCGTCTTGCGGCGCGGCGGACGCCTCTTGTCCAGCTTCTACAACCCGATCGTGTTCGTGGGGGACCGCGATCCGGCCTACGCGAAGCAAGGCGTGATCCGGCCGGCATATGCCTTGCCCTATGCCGACACCCGCGACCTGGATAGCGCGGCGCTGGATGCCAAATTGGCGCGCGGCGAGGCGGTCGTGTTCGGGCACAGCCTGGCCGATCAGATCGGCGGGCAGTTGGCCGCAGGATTCCTGCTTGCCGGCTTTCACGAAGACCACCAGCCCAATCCCCGCTTCCTGATCGACCGCTACGTGCCGACGTTTCTGGCCACGTACGCCGTCAAGCCCGGTTAGCAGCCGAGACGCGCGCTGCTCAGCCCGCGATCCTGCGTTTGCTGCTGTCGCGCACGACCAGACGGGGCGCCAGCCGCAGGCTGTCGGGCTGGCCGCCCGCCAGTTTCTGCAGCAGCAGTTCCAGGCCCAGCCGGCCCATCTGGTGCATGGGCGAATGGATCGTGGTCAGGCCGATGGGCAGGGCTCCCGCAAGCGGCGTGTCGTTGTAGCCGACGATGGCGACGTCGCGGCCGGCTTCCAGGCCCTGGTCGCGGGCGGCGCCCATGACGCCCACGGCCAGAAAGTCGTTGACGGCGAAGATGGCGGTGGGGCGGTCTGCGGGCGACAGCAATCTGGCGCCGATATCGCGGCCCGCGTCCGTGTCGAACGGGCTCTCGATGCGCCAGTGCGCCGGCACCTCCACGCCGTGCTGCGCACAGTAGCCGAAGAAGCCCTCGGAGCGGTCGCGGCCCGTGCTGGCAAACGGTTCGCCCACCATCACGGCGATGCGGCGGTGGCCCATGTCCAGCAGGTGCTGGGCGGCCAGCCGGCCGCCTTCCAGGTCGTCGCACGTGACCGCGCAATGGTGGTCGGCATGGCGGCTGACCAGCACGAACGGCACGTCGCGCCGCGCCAGTTCGGCCAATAGCGGGTTGGGTGGCGCGTTCGCGGGCGCGCTGTGCGCGTCGCCCAGGATCAGGCCGTCCACGCGGCGCGCCAGCGCCATGTCGATCAGTTTGCGCTGCTTGTCCGGTTCGTCTTGCGTGTTGGACACGAAGGTCAGGTAGCCGTGTTCGGCCGCGGCCTCGTCGATGCCCTCGTAAATGGTGGCCAGCACCATGTCCGACAAGCGCGGCACCAGCACGCCGATCGTGCGGCTGCGCCGCGTCTTCAGGCTGGCCGCGTGGGGATTGGTTTGGTAGTGCAGCTCGGCGGCTAGCGCCCGGATGCGTTTCACCGTGTCCGGCGCCGCGGCGCCGCGCGCATCGTCTTCGGATCCGTTCAGGACCCGGGACACGGTGGAAACGTTCAAACCGAGCTGCCGCGCCAGGCTTTGCAGCGTGACAGGGCGCGATCTATTCATGGGGCAGGAGGATACACGCGGAAATAGCGCAGCAGGGCATATCCCGGCAACCTAGGGTTTTCACTGAATCGATTTTTGCGTTTGGACCCCTTAGCATTGCGCAACCCAAACGTTTGGGTGAAACGACTGGATCGAATCGCAATGACAACTGAAAGCCAGAATTCCCGGTTCCGGTACCGGATCTTCACCATGGTCGTGCTGCTGGCGCTGATCAACTACATCGACCGCGGCGCCATGTCCTACGCCGCCGCGCACATCACCGGCGAATACGGGTTGGACCGCGGCGCCTGGGGCTCGGTGCTGGGCTACTTCGGCTACGGCTACATGGTCGGCGCCCTGTTCGGCGGCATGCTGGCCGACCGTTACGGTCCGCGCAAAGTCTGGATCGTGGCCGGCGTGGCCTGGTCCGTGTTCGAAATCGCCACCGCCTGGGCGGGGGATTTCGGCCTGGCGTTCCTGGGCGGGTCGGCGCTGGCCGGCTTCGCCACCATCCGCATTCTGTTCGGCGCGGCCGAAGGGCCGGCGTATTCCATCATCAACAAGACCATCGCCAACTGGGCGACGACGCGCGAACGCGGCTTCGTGGTCGGGTTCGGCCTGCTCAGCACCCCGCTGGGCGCCTTGTTGACGGCACCCGTGGCCGTGGGCCTGCTGACGCTGACGGACAGCTGGCGCGCCATGTTCTTCATCCTGGGCGGCGCGGGGCTGCTGGTGCTGGTGTTCTTCATGCGCATCTTCACCGACCGTCCCGAAACCAACCCCCGCGTGTCCCCGCAGGAACTGGCTGAAATCCAGTCGTCGCGCGCCCAATCGGCCACCGGCGCCCAAGGCGCCGATGCGCCCGTGCTGCCGTGGTGGAGCTTTTTCCGCAGCAAGACCCTGGTGCTGAACACGCTGGGCTATTTCGCGTTCATGTACGTGAACTTCCTGCTGTTGACCTGGACGCCCAAGTATCTGCAGGACAACTTCGGCTACAGCCTGTCGTCCCTTTGGTACATGGGCATGATCCCCTGGACCGGCGCCTGCATCACCGTACTGCTGGGCGGCCGCATTTCGGACCTGCTCTTCAAGCGCACGGGCAGCTTGAGGATCGCCCGCAGCTGGTTCGCCGCCGCCTGCCTGCTGGCCACCACCCTGTGCTTCCTGCTGGTCTCGCAGGCGCAATCCGTGTTTGCCGTCATTGCGCTGATGACGTTGGCCAATGCGCTGAACGCCTTGCCCAACTCGGTGTACTGGGCGGTCGTGATCGACACCGCGCCGTCCAACCGCGTCGGCACCTTCAGCGGCCTGATGCACTTCTTCGCCAACATCGCCTCCATCCTGGCGCCGACCCTGACGGGCTACCTGACGGCGCGCCACGGCTATTCGGTGATGTTCATCGCCGCATCGGTGGCGACAGCCGTCGGCATGGTCGCTATGCTTCAGGTGCGCCCGGGCGTGGGCCCGCGCATGCCCGCCCGTCCGGCCCAGCCTTCCGGAGCTTCCCAATGACCCGACCCAACCCGACTTCCCCGCAGCTTGCCGTCGAACCCGGATTCTTCCGGGGGCGCCGCATCGCCGACTTGCAGCAGGCCATGGCCAGCGGCAGCCTGACCGCCGAGGATCTGGTGCGCCACGCGGGCGCCGCCATTGAACGGCTGAACCCGCAGCTCAACGCGTTCGTCCATGTCGACATCGCCGCCGCGCTGGCCACCGCCCGCGAACGCGATGCCGAACGGGCAAGCGGCAAGGTGAGGGGGCCCTTGCACGGCATCCCCGTCGCCATCAAAGACAACGTCGACACGGCCGACATGCCCACGACGATGGGCGCCGCCCATTTCCTGGGCCACCGGCCGCAGGCGGACGCGCGTTGCGTGGCCTTGCTGCGCGAAGCCGGCGCCATCGTCGTCGGCAAGACGCTGACGCATGAGTTCGCTTACGGCCCCACGGGCGATCGCAGCGCGCAAGGCGCGGCGCGCAACCCGTGGCGCACCAGCCAGATGACGGGCGGCTCCAGCGCCGGCAGCGCGGCCGCGGTGGCCGCCGGCATGGTGCCGGTGGCGCTGGGCACGGATACCGGCGGTTCCGTGCGCGTCCCGTCCGCGCTGTGCGGCCTGGTGGGCTTCAAGCCCTCGCATGGCCGCGTCTCTGATGCGGGCGTGTTCCCGCTGGCGCCCACGCTGGAAGACCCGGGCGTGCTGGCCAACTGCGTGGAAGACGCGCAGGTCTTCATGCAGGCCTTGAGCGGCGGCGCGATCGCTCCCACGGTTGCCGCTACCGACGGTCTGCGGATGGGCTGGGTGGCCAACGTTCCCTTCGCCATCGACGATGCGGCCGTCACCGCGTGCGTGCGGGCGGCAGCGGAGCGCTTTGCCGGCGGCGCCGTGCAAGCGGCGCCCGAGGTCACGGCCCACGCGCGTGCTTTGCAAAGCGCGCTGGGTGCCATTCAGCGCGCGGAGGCCTATGAGGTCCACGCGGAGCGCGTCGAATCCGAACCCGGCAAGTTCGATCCGGAAGTGCTGGAACGCCTGCGGGCCTCGCGCCCGGTGCAGGGGTGGGAGTATGTGCGGGCCCTGAAGGAAAGGGCGCGCCTGCAAGCCGAATTCGCGCGGCTGTTCCAGCACGTGGATGTATTGGCGTTGCCCGCCGTCGCCATCACCGCGCCCGCCTTGCAGCAGCGCAGCGTGGCGGGCCCCGGCAGCGCCGGCGTGCGCGAGACCTTGCTGGGGTTGACCAACCCCTGGAACGTGCTGGGCCTGCCCGCCATCAGCCTGCCTGCAGGCTGGGTGAACGGCATGCCGGTGGGCTTGCAGCTGGTGGCGGCGGCGGGTGCCGACGCGTCCTTGCTGGCGCTGGCCGCCAGCCGCTGGCAAGCGCCGTAGTCCGGCAAACGCCGGCGCAAAGCCACGCCGGCCGGGCCGCCAGAGCGTTGCGCATGCTGCGCCGCGGCATGACGCAGCGGAATGGCGGCGATAGTTTTTTTCGTTTGCCGCGTTGCCGGACGGCTCCCAGAATGGCTTGGCGGCGCGGACTTGCAGGCCTGCGCCGACATCCAAAAAAAATGAGGAGACGTCGTATGCAGGGCCTTACCCGCAATCCGTTGTTCATTGCTGTCTTGAGCGCCTCGGCGCTGTTCGCCGCCGTACCCGCTCAAGCGGTATCGCCACCTCCCGCGCAGGGACAGAACGGCATGGTCGCCAGCGCGCACAAACTGGCCAGCCAGATCGGCGTGGATGTGCTGAAGCAAGGCGGCAATGCCGTGGACGCCGCCGTCGCGGTGGGCTATGCGCTGGCAGTGACCTTGCCCCAGGCCGGCAACCTGGGCGGAGGCGGCTTCCTGGTCATCCGCATGGCCGACGGCCGCGAGACCATGGTCGATTTCCGCGAAGCGGCCCCGCTTGCCGCCACGGCCGACATGTACCTGGATCAGGACGGCAAGGTGCGGCGCGAAGCCGTGTCGCGTTCCTGGCTGGGCGCGGCAGTGCCGGGCACGGTGGCCGGGCTGGAGTACGCCCGCGACCATTACGGCACCCTGCCCAGCAAGCCGCTCGTGATGCCCGCGGTGGCGCTGGCCCGCGACGGCTATGTGCTGACCCAATGGGATGACGTGGTGGCGCATGCCGACCTGCTGACCACCTTCGCAAAGACGGACGCCTACGCGGCCAAGTATTTCCTGAACGGCGGCCGGCCCTATCGGGCTGGCGAGACGTTCCGCCAGCCCGCGCTGGCCAAGACCTTGCAGACCATCGCGGACAATGGGCCCCAGGCGTTTTATCAAGGCTGGATCGCCGACGAGACCGTGCGCGCCAGCAAGGCGGGCGGCGGCATTTTCACGCCCGAGGATTTCACCCAGTACAAGGCCTTGACTTACAAGCCCATCCACTGCAGCTACCGGGGGTATGAATTGGTGTCGGCCGCGCCGCCCAGTTCAGGGGGGATCTCGCTGTGCGAAAGCCTGAACGTGCTGGAGAACGTATCGCTCAAAGACATGGGTCTGCGTTCGGCCGCCAGCACTCACCTGTACATTGAAACCCTGCGGCGCGCTTTCGCCGACCGCAATGTCGAACTGGGCGACCCGCGCTTCGTCGAGAATCCGGTCGACAACCTGATCTCGAAATCCTATGCGCAACAGGTGCGTGCCAGCATCGACCTTGGCCGCGCGACGCCGTCGTCGGCGATCAAGGGCGGCACGCCAGTCAAGGAAGGCAGCCACACCACGCATTACTCCATCGTCGACAAGGCAGGCAATGCGGTGTCGGTCACCTATTCACTGGGCCTGCGCTTCGGCACCGGCAAGGTCGCGGGCGACGCGGGCTTCTTCCTGAATGACACGATGGAAGGCTTCACCGCCAAAGTGGGGGCGCCCAACGTGTTCGGCCTGATCCAGGGCAAGGCCAACGCCATCGCGCCGGCCAAGCGCTCGCTCAGCTCCATGACGCCCACCGTGGTGCTCAAGGAGGGCAAGGTCTACATGGTGACGGGCAGCCCGGGCGGCCCGCGCATCATCACGACCACGTTGCAGACCATTCTCAACGTCATCGACTATGGCATGGACGTACAGGCGGCCGTCGATGCGCCGCGCATCCACCATCAATGGCTGCCGGACACGGTTTATCTGGAGGCGGGCGCGCTCTCGCCGGATACGCAGGCGATGCTCGAGAGGATGGGCCACAAGTTCACGGTCGAGGAAAACTGGAGCGTGGCGGATGCCATCGTGGTGGACCGCGACCGCGGCCTGATCTTTGGCGGCCACGACAACCGGGCGCCTGCCGGGGCGGCGCTGGGGTACTAGTCGGGCCGGGCCCCGGCCATGCCAGGGTCGGTGGCCGTCAGCGCGGGCGGCGGGCTGTCAGCCCGCCATGCCTGCTAAACCGGACCCACCGAGGTTTCGAAACGGATGGCGCGGCGCCTGCCTTGCACGGAGAATTCCTCTTCGGCGCCGTCCGCCTCCGAAGAACGCACCCACATCATGGCCGACAGGCCGGACTTCGCGTCGTAGCCGCCGAACCAATCGATCAGCCTTGCGACGTAGCATCGCGCGCCGACGTTCACCGCGACGTCGGCGACGGTCTCGTAGGAATAGTGCCCCGCGCCGTATTGGTAGTAGCGGTCCCGCTCGTCTTCTTTCACGCCCGGGGGAATGGGGCATAGCGGCCGGGCCGGCGCGTCGGATTGGCTGGCCGAGCCTTCGCCGCGCGCGGATTCGGGATCGATCCGGGACAATGCCTGGGCCAGGCCGGCATGCATGGCGTCGTCCAGCACGACAACCGTGCCTTTGTCGGAACGCTTCTGTTCCTTTGGCACCTGCAGTTGATAGCGGTATTGCACCGTCAGCGTGGGGACCTCGCCCACCGCGTGGAAGGGGCGCAGCAGATGGATCCTATCCACGCCGTAGACGCTGTTGCGGTACGCCGCGTAAACGCGGCCGCGCAGGCGGATCCACTCGCCGGACTGGTTCGAGCCGCGGCCGTTCAGTGTGTACAGGCCGGATGCGGCTTCGCCACCCGAGCCGGTCGCCTCGGTATAGCGGCCTCCATGACGGCGCAGCGCGCTGATGTCCGAGAACAGGCCCGTGCCGCCCGTGTAGGAATCGACCACCAGGTCGCGCTGGCCATCGCCGTCCAGATCCATCAAGGTATAAGACGCGGCGCCATTCTCGCCGCCTGCGTCGATGCCGGACGCCTGCAAGGCCTGCCATTCGTCCGGCGTCACGCCCTCGGGCCGCTTGGTGGGGAACTTGGCCTGATCGTCATCGTCGTTCTCGCGCACATTGGCGAAGGTGGTCGCGCCCGTCTTGACGGACAGCGCCGTCAACGTGGCTTCCAGGGGAAACTCGGCGTTCGTCCGGCTTGCGGCTTCCACGGCCTGGCGCAGGTCTTCCAGCGCCAGCCGGTCGGTCTCGTCCGGCACGTAGGCGGTGGCGCTGCGCAACATGTCCTGCAATGCGCTCAGGCGCAACAGATATTGGTCGCGGATGCAGTTGGCGTCGGCGCCGCAGCGGTTGCGCGCACGCAGCCAGTCGCGCTGTTCCTGGCGCAAGGCCGCGCGTCCGTCCGGGCGGACAGCCCCCAGTTTGCCGTACGCCGCCGACAGCTCGCTGTCTTGGCGCAGCAGGTCCGCGTCGGCGCAGATGGCGAGTTCGGTGGGGGTCTTGGCTTGCGCGCAATTCATGCCGGCGGCAAGGGCGGGCGGGGCAAGCGGCGCCAGCGCCAGCAGGCCGACAAGCACGGGTTTGGGGATCAGCGTCAAAGTTTGGCGAGAAGTGTGTAAGGTAGAGTGCATTACACGATTGAACCGTTGAACCAGGCAAGCCGCCCGTTGCGGCTCGCGCCGTTTTTTGTTGCGAATTCCATGATTGATGACCTGATCCAACTGGGCAAGCTGATCAGCCTTGGTCTGGCGCTGATGCTGCCGCTGGCCAATCCGTTGACGTCCATGACGCTGTTGTTGTCCCTTGGCCAGCAGATTCCCTACAAGGAACGTGAACGCCAGGTCACGCAGGCCGCCTTCTATGTCGTCGGCATCATGCTGGTGACCTACTACGCGGGGGCGTGGATCATGCATACCTTCGGTATTTCGATCCCGGGCTTGCGCATCGCGGGCGGACTGATCGTGGTCAGTATCGGGTTCAGCATGCTGTTCCCGCCCGCCGAATCGCGCACGCTGGAATCCGAAGCCGCGGCCGACGCGCAGCAACGGCAAACCCCGAACATTGCGTTCGTGCCGCTGGCGCTGCCGGGCACGGCGGGGCCGGGCACCATCGCCATGATCATCAGCGGCGCCGCGTCCGTGGATACCGCGATCACGCCCGACTACGCGCCCTGGGTGATCGCCGTGACGCCCGTCATCGTCTTCGCGTTGCTCGGTGTCTTCTTCTGGGTGTGCCTGCGTTCGGCAGGCCGTATCGTGGCCGTGATCGGCCAAAGCGGCGTTGAAGCGATCTCGCGCGTCATGGGTTTCCTCCTGGTCTGCATGGGGGTGCAGTTCGTGATTAACGGCGTACTGGAAATCGTGAGCCAGCATGCCGGCGGCTAGCCAGGCAGCCCGCGGCGGTTGGCTGCGCCGTGGCGCGGCCCTCGGGGCACGAGTCATCTGCAGCCTGCTGGTCGCGGCATCCGCCCTGTGGGGCGTGTTGGCGCTGGTCTACCAAGCGCCCGGCGGCGTGTGGGGCAGGGCGGCGGCGATCCTGCTTTGGACGGTGTTGTGCATCGGGGCGCTGGTTGCCCTGTGGCGCGCGGGCCCGTGGCCCCGGCGCGCCGGATGGGCCTACGTGGCTGGCTTGGTCGCGCTGTGCGGCTGGTGGCAGACGCTTGCGCCGTCCAACGACCGCATCTGGGCCGACGATGTGGCGAAGATGCTGCGCGGCACGGTCCATGGGCCGATCGTCACGCTGGAAAATGTGCGCAATTTCGATTGGCGCTCCGACGACGACTACACCGTGCGTTGGGAAACCCGCCAATACGACCTGGACCAGTTGGTGTCCGTAGACATGGCGCTGTCGTATTGGGCAGGCCCGGCGATTGCCCATACGCTGGTGTCCTTCGGTTTCTCGGACGGCCGTCACGTGGTGTTCTCGGTCGAGATCCGCAAAGAGCGCGGTGAACAATTCTCGGAGATCGGTGGGTTTTTCAAACAGTTCGAACTCAGCGTCGTGGCGGCCGAAGAACGCGACATCCTGTATGTACGCGCAGGTCCGCGCGGTGAAAGCGTCTACCTGTATCCGGTGCGCATGCCCGTGCCCGCCATGCGCGAACTGTTCCTGTCGTACGTCGCCACCGCCAACGCGCTGGTCGACAAGCCCCGTTTCTATCACACGGTGACCGCCAACTGCACGACGCTGGTCTATCAAATGGTGCGCGCCATCGTCCCGGGCTTGCCGCTAGACACCCGCATCCTGTTGTCGGGATATCTGCCTGAGTACCTGTACGAGCAGGGCGGGCTGGATGCCGGCGTGCCGTTGGAGGTCTTGCGCCAGCAGGCCGTAGTCGGCCCGCTTGCCGCCCCTGGCAGCGATGCCGTGGCGTTTTCCCGGCGGATCCGCCGGCATGAGGCGTCGGCGCCAGCGGACGGCACGCCGTAGCGCCGACGGCTGCTACGCCTGGTAGGCGCGCAGCAGGGTGTCGACGCCGTAATGGCACGTGGCCAGATGCTCGGCATGCGGCCCTTCGGCATAACCGCCGACCAGCCGGGCATGGAACGCGATGCCGTTGATCAGGTTGCCCAAGGTCAGCGCGGCTTGGCGCGGGTCGTCGATCTTGAGCTCGCCCTGTTCGCAGGCGTGCCGCAGGCACTGCTCCAGCGGCGTGTGGACTTGGCGGTCGACCGCCTTTTGCAGGGCTGCGGCCAGTTGCGGCATCCGGTGGCATTCCGACACCAGCAGCCGGTGCAGGGCGGCCGACCTGGGTTGCACGGCATAGGCCAGCAGGCGCACGGCCAGATCATGCAGGGCCGCGCCAACGGCCTGGCGCGGTGGCGTCGCCAGGAACACCGCGGTCCGCAAGTTGTCCAATTCGTACTGCAGCACCGCGGCCAGCATGCCTTCCTTGTTGCCGAACAACTGATAGGCGGTCGCGGCGGACCCGCCAGCTTGCTGCACGATGCGCTGGATGGACGTCTGCGCGTAGCCGTGTTCCAGCAGGGACTGGCTCGCCACTTCAAGCAGCCGCAGCCGCCGGGCTTCGCCCTTGCTGGTCAGTGCGCGCGGTGTTGAATCGGTCGAATCGCCGATCACCTGTTTCTCCCGGTTTCCGAAGCGTAGTCTCAGACGAATTTACCCCACTTCAGGCTTGTAATGTAGAGTACATTACATTCTCAAGCGCTTCACGCGTGCGCATTTCTCACGTGGGTTTTAGGCCTGGTATCAGAACCGGGCTGTTTTGAAGGAGGGCGCCAAGATGTTCTGGTTGGCCCTGAGTATTGCCCTGATCATCGCGGTCGCCATCGGTGCGACCCTGTTGCGCCACCCCGGCGTTGTCCTTTACGACTGGATCGCCACTCGTCAGGCTGCCGCTCGCGCTCGTCCTGCATTGCCCGCACCGCAGGCGCAACCGCGCCCTGCCAAGCGCGCCGAACCCGCCGCCCTGGCGGGATAGCCTTTGGCGGCTGATCCGCTGCCAGCTGCTCCGCTGGCAACCACTCCGCAAAGACGAAAAAAAGCCATCCCGTTTGGGATGGCCTGAAGTCAGTAAGGGCGCCCCGACTCTGCTCAGTTGGGGCGGCCCGTCGCCTGCTTAGAAGCGATGGCGGATACCGACGCCAACCGTGCTCATCTTGTTGCCGTCGATGAAAGCCGCGCCATCGGCGTAGGACGCCAGGGCGTACAGGTTGGTCCGCTTGGACAGGTCGTACGTGTAACCCAGGCTGTAGATGTCCATGGCGTACAGGTTCTTGTTCGGATCAGCACGCTGCCACGACGCGAAGACGTTGCTGGCGCCGCCGATCGGCGCGCTCACGCCGACCATGTACGAGTTGATGCGCAGGCCGTCCCACGTGAAGCGGCCGTTGCTGAAGCCCTGGCCCATGGCGGGGCCACCGGCTTGCTGGCGGCCGCCCATCAGCGAGAAGTCCTGGCCGGCGAACACGCCGTCTTCCGAACGGCCGTAGGCCAGCGACAGCTTGACCACTTCGAAGTCGTACGCGCCACCGATGATGAACTGCTGCGGTTGCGGCTGGTTCGGCTTGCGGTATTGCACGTCATACGACAGGGCCAGCTTCAGGGGGCCATTGTCGTAACGCACGCCGGCCGTGATGGCGCGGTTGTTTTCTTTGGTCTTGAAGCCGGTGGGGCCTTCGACGTCGTCCGTCGAGAACGAGTAGCCCACGCCGCCTTGGAAGCCGCTCCAGACCGGGGTCTGGTACATGACCATGTTGTCATAGCGGACCGTGTTGGCCGCGCTGAATGCCATACCCATGTTGGCGTTCAGGTAGTCCAGCGAGAACGGGTCGATATCGCCGAAGTACTTGGATGCGATGTTGGTCTGGCGGCCCAATTCCAGCAGACCCCATTGGTCGCTGTTCAAGCCGATGGTGGCTTGGCGGCCGAACAGGCGGTCACCTTGCGAACGGTTGCCGTTGTTGGCCGTGAAGCCGCTTTCCAGCGTGAACACCGCCGACAGGCCGTCGCCCAGGTCTTCGGTGCCGCGCAGGCCGAAGCGGGAGCCGTTCTGGATGCCGTCGTTCATGCCGATCCGGGATTGGTAGTCACCACCATAGGCGCCACGATTCGAATCGGTGGTGCCCACCTTGCCGCGTTGGTAGGTCAGACCCAGGTCGACGATACCGTACAGGGTGACAGACGTCTCAGCCTGTGCTGCGCCGGCCATGCCAGCCAGAATCGCGCCTACGAGCAAAGTTTTTGTTAGTTTCATATCCACATCCGGTTCTAAGGCTTGTATTGCCTGCTTTCAGCGCTGTGAAAGCAGCCCAGGCCTCAACAATAGGCAACGCCGCCGGAAAACATGAAACTGAAGACTACATAATGGTTCGGAATATACAAATTAGGGCCGGATTTAAGCGCGCGCTCTCTGACGATTGGCTGACGGCAAAAAATTTAGTTACTTGGTTCACATCTGAAAACCCGATGTTTATGGCTTGAGAACAACAGTTGCCGCGAACCCGGTCATTTCGAGTTCGAAATTCTACGACTAAGCGTTGATATTATTCGAGAAAAAATTATCGGCCTATTGCGTACAAATTGATAAAGTGTGTCCATCATTTCGTTGCGATTGAGACGGCGTCGCATCCATATTGAGACTGCATCGCATCTGCGTGGGGATATCCGTCCTTGCCGAGGCATGAAAAAGCGCATCGCGCCGTTTGGCGGATGCGCAGTCGCGGGCCACGTTTCGCCCCGGTTTGCAGGGATTGGCTGGCAGTCAGCAGCCCGGTCTTTGCAGCCCCAGATGGCCGCGCAGCGTGCTGTGTTCATACTCGGTGCGAAACAGCCCGCGTTTTTGCAGGACGGGAATGACCTGGTCGACAAAGTCGTCGATGCCGCTCGGCAAGGCGGGCGGCATCAGGTTGAAGCCGTCCGCCCCATCGTTTCTGAACCAGGTTTCCATCTGATCCGCGATCTGCTCGGGCGTGCCGACCATCGTGCAGTGGCCGCCACCGGCGGCTAGCCGGCCCAGCAACTGGCGCACGGTGGGCTGTTCGGTCTCGATGATCCGCAAAATGGTCGCGTACCGGCCTTTCGGCCCCTTGAAATCAGACAAGGGGGGAAGTGCCGGTACCGGCGCGTCCAGTTCCCAGCCTGAGCAATCCTGCAGCACGAAGGTCCCCAGTTGGCGCAGCGACGCATCGCTGGGCAGCAGCACGTCGAGTTCACGTTGCTTGGCCCGGGCTTCGGCTTCGGTGGAGCCGACATAGGTGACCAGGCCGGGCATGATGGGGACAAAGGTGTCGCGGCCCGCGGCGCGTACGCGCTGCTTGATGTCGCGGTAATAGGACTGCGCCGCGGGCAGGTCGTACGCCACGGCGTAAATGGCTTCGGCGCGCCGGGCGGCCAGATCGCGGCCCTGGTCGGAGGCGCCGGCCTGGAACAGCACGGGGTGGCCTTGCGGTGGGCGCGGGACGGTCAGCGGCCCGTCGACCAGGAAATGGTCGCCGTGATGGCGAATCGGATGGAGCCGTTCCGGCACGCCATACACCCCCGCGCGGTCGATGGCCAGGGCCTCGTCTTCCCACGAGTCGAACAGGCGCAGCGCGACATCCACGAACTCTTCGGCCCGGGCATAGCGCCAGTCGTGTCCGGGCATGGCTTCGTAGCCGTGGTTGCGGGCCTCGGCGTCGAACATGGAGGTGACGACGTTCCAGCCCATGCGGCCGCCTGAAATGTGGTCCAGCGACGCGACCATGCGGGCGGCGTGGAAAGGCGTGAAAAAGGTGCTGGACACGGTGCTGATCAGGCCGATCCGGGTCGTGGCCCGCGCAATGGCGGCCAGGGTGGTCAGCGGTTCCAGATACCAGCGCGGTCCATCGCCGATGTTGTCCATCGACTGCCCGTCCGCGAAGAAGATGGCGTCCAGCTTGCCGCGCTCGGCGGTGCGGGCCAGCGCTTCGTAATAAGCGATGTCGCCCAGGCGCTCGGCAGCGGAATCCGGGTGGCGCCAGGCTGCGCGGTGGTGGCCGCAGCCGAAGATGAACAGGTTCAGGTGCAGCATGGCGATCAGTTCTTCACGAGGCCGCCGTCCACGACCAGGTTCTGGCCGGTGACGCTGCGCGACCAGGGGCTGGCGAAGAACAGCACGGCGTCGGCGAATTGCTCGGGCGTCGTGACGGCGCGCAGCGGCGTGCTGGCCGCGATCAGGTCGAACACCGCTTCGGGCGTGGCGGCCGACGCGTCGGTCGTGCGCAGCAGCCCGCCCGACACCATATTGACGGTAATGCCGTGGGGGCCAAGGTCATGCGACAGCGTCCGGGTGAACGACAGCAGGGCGGCCTTGGCGGCCGTGTAGTCGTGGTAGGGCACGACGGGGTTCTGGACCAGGTTCGTGCCGATGTTGATGATGCGGCCGACGCCAGCGCCGCGCATTCCCGGCAAGGCCGCCTGCGTGGTGTTCAGTGCGCCGCGCACACTGCCTTCGATCTGCTGGTTCAGGTTGTCCCACGTCAGCGTGTCGGCGTGCGGACGGGCGTCGCCATTGAACTGGAAGGCGGGCAGGGCGTTGTTGACGACGGTCGTGACCGGCATGCCGAAGTGGCTTTGCGCCTGGGCGACCATCGCTTGCACGGCTTGCGCGTCGCGCACGTCGGCCTGGATGGCCAGCGTGCGACCCGGTGCGGTGGCGGCCAGCGCGCCAGCCGCGTCGGCGCTGTTCAGGTAATTGATGACCACGCGGGCGCCTTCGCGCAGGAAGGCGCGCGTGATGTGCGCGCCCAGGCCACGGGCGCCGCCCGTGACAATGACCAGTTGTTCGTTCAGGGCGGGGGCAGAGTGTGCAGGTGACATGATCGGGCTCGTCGATTCCATCGGCAGGCACGCAAACGGGTGCCGCAAGCGGGCGAACTTAGCATGAAACCATGCGTTGACATTGCCTCGCCGCTCTCCTAATCTTGCGGCAATTCCTGGGGGAGCCCTGTTTCGGGCTGAGACTCCGCGTCATCGCGGTAACCCTTTGAACCTGATCCGGGTAATGCCGGCGAAGGGAAGGACATCGCACGACTCGCGCGCCCTCCCTAGACTTTCATCCATTTTGCGGCCTCCGTTGCCCGAGGCCGCCGTGTCGCGTGCCCGGCTGTCGGCCGGTACGCGGGAGGGCCGTACCAACATGCTGACCCAATCCACCGCCTTGATGTGGCTGCTGCTGTTTTCAGGGGGCTTCGCGCTGGCCAGCGTGCTCTACACGCGGCGCAAGCGCGGCACGCTGGAAGACTACATCGTGGCCCGCAACAGCCAGGGCGCCTTCGGCACCATCCTGACGCTGATGGCGTCCACCTTGGGCGCGTGGATCCTGTTCTCGCCGGCGCAGGCGGCCACATGGGGCGGTCTGGCTGCCGTGATCGGCTATGCGTTGGGGTCCATGTCGCCGCGCCTGGTGATGATTCCGCTGGGTCGGCGCATGCGCGAACTGATCCCGCACGGGCACACGCTGACCGAATTCCTGATGGCGCGCTATGGGCGGCCCATGTATGGGCTGGCCCTCTTCATCATGCTGTTCTATCTCTTTATCGCCTTGTCGGCCGAAGTGACCGCGATCGCCAAACTGGTCACCATGCTGGCGCCGGTGCCGCTGTGGGCGACCTCCGCCATCGTGATGGGCACGACCCTGCTGTACACCACGTACGGCGGGCTGCGTTCGTCGATTTTCACGGACCAGGTGCAGATGATGGTCATCGTGCCCTTGCTCGTGATCCTGTGCGTGGTCGGCTGGCAGGCCGCGGGCGGCGCCTTGCCGACGATCGAAGCCTTGCAGGCCAAGGCCCCCCAATTGCTGGACGTGACGGATCCCGGCGGCGTGAAGGCGGGGCTGACGTTTTTCGTGGCGATCCTGCTGACCGGCATTTTCCACCAGGGCAACTGGCAGCGCATCTATGCCGCGAAAGACGCGCGCGCAATGCGTAACGGCTTTCTGCTGGGCGGCATCCTGGCCGCGCCGTTCATCTTCCTGATGGGCTTGTTCGGCCTGGCCTTCGTGGGGTTGGCCCCGGCGGGCGACAGTTCGATCGCGCTGTTCAGTGTCATCATGCCGCATGCGCCCGCGTGGTTCGTGATCGCGTTGATCCCCTTGGGCCTGTCGCTGGTGATGAGCACGGCCGACACGGCGATCAGCGCCGTGTCCAGCATCGTGGCGGTGGACATGCGCCGCCTGATGCCCAATGCCAATGGCATGGACATGAAGCGGCTGGCCCGCTGGGCGGTGCTGTTGCTGGCCATCCCGGTCATGATCGTGGCTTCGCAGGGATACAGCGTGCTGTACCTGTTTCTGCTGGCGGACCTGCTGTGTTCGGCGGCTGCTTTCCCGGTGTTCTATGGCTTGTTCAGCCGCAAGCACGACGGCCTGACGGCGACTACCGCGACGGTCTCGGGCCTGGTCGCGGGTCTCTTCTTTTTCCCGGCGCCGGGCGACAAACCCACGTTCCTCTTGGAATCCTTCCTGTTGGCCGCGTTTGTCCCGGTCGCGACGACGGTGCTGATGCGCCTAGCGCGGCGCGGCCGCCAGGAATTCGATTTCGCGAGCCTGAGCGCGGCGGTGCGGCGACTGGATCAAGACGCGGTGTAGGGTCTTTTGCCGCAGGGATTGCGGCGCGAAAACAAAAAAGCCTTGGAACACAACCGTGTCCAAGGCTTTTCTGTCTGGAATTTGGTGGAGCGGAGGAGGATCGAACTCCCGACCTTCGCATTGCGAACGCGACGCTCTCCCAGCTGAGCTACCGCCCCATGAAGCAAGACCAAAACTATACAGGAACAATCTGGCGGCGCGCAACACGCCGCCAGACAAAAATTTTCAGACGAATTCCAGGGTGGCGATGACCGGCGCGTGGTCCGACGGCTGCTCATTGCGGCGCGGTTCCTTGTCGATGACGCAGGCGACGCAGCGCTTGACCAGCGGGGCGGACAAGAGCACGTGGTCGATCCGCAGGCCGGCGTTGCGGCGGAAGGCGAACTGGCGGTAATCCCACCAGGAAAACGACTTTTCCGGTTGTTCGAACAGGCGGAAGGAATCGGTCAGGCCCAGGTCGAGCAGCGCACGCAGGGCGGCGCGTTCAGGTTCGGACACCAGGACCTGGCCTTCCCATTTTTCAGGGTTGTGCACGTCTTCGTCGGCGGGCGCGATGTTGTAGTCGCCCAGCACGGCCAGGCGCGGGTACTGCTTGATCTCTTCAGCCAGCCACTTGTGCATGGCCTCGTACCACGCCAGCTTGTAGACGTACTTTTCCGAATCGAGCGACTGGCCGTTGGGGCAGTAGGCGCACACGACGCGCACGTCGCCTTCGGGGCTGGGGAAGGTCAGGGCCAGGACGCGCTGCTGCGGGTCTTCGTAGCCCGGGATGTTGCGCACCATGGACGTGCCGGGCACGCGCGAAATGATGGCAACGCCGTTGTACGTCTTCTGGCCGGCCCAGACCGCGTGGTAGCCGGCTTCCTTGAAGGCGGCCTCGGGGAACTTGTCGTCGGTGAGCTTCAGTTCCTGGATGCACAGCACGTCGACCGGATTGGCGGCCAGCCAATCCAGCACTTGCTGCAGGCGCACGTTCAGGGAGTTCACGTTCCAGGTGGCTAATTTCATGGTTCTTATCGGTCGTTGACGAGTGCTGCGGCGCTTGGGGCCTGCGAGTTCCGGAAAGACGCCGCAGGCTTGGATGCTGCATGCGCGACGGGCCGTGGCGGGCCATCCGGGCGAACGACGAATGATACCTTGCGTCCCGGTGGCGATTCAGGGGGCGTCGCGCGCCGTTTGCCGGGTTTGCCGCGAGCTACGCCGACGCAACAATCCGGTGAGAATTGCTGAACATTATCGACGGTATCATTTTGTAGTATCTCCGCTGACAGAATAATGAAAGGTGGAGAGAATGGCGATTTGCAGTGAATGCGAAGGCATCGTGCAGGAAACCCGCGGGGCGCCTGGCCATGCCGGCTTGATCAGCCTTGGGCCGGTGCGCAGCTTGGCGGCCGTCACCCGCAAGGCGAACCACGAAGCCTTTGTCTGCGGGGTCTGCGACACCGAATGGGATTACCTGCACGACAAGCGCGACCCCCAGGCCGGGTGGACGCGGAGCTAAAGGGCGCCGGCGCTACCCAGGCCGGTCAATGTTCCGACCCGCTATTGAGCATCCGGCTCTTGGCCTTTTCAATGTGCGCGCGCATGACGTTGCGGGCTCCGTCGGCGTCCTGGTCCTGGATCAGGCGGTAGATGTGGCGGTGCTCGTCGATCGCGGCGCGGGTGCGTTTCCAGGGCTCGCTGTGGACCAGGTGGCGCATGACGTTCACCGCGTGGCTGACGTCGTATTCCAGCGATTTCAGCACCTGCACGAAGCGCTGGTTGCTAGTGGCCGCCGCGATGGCGCGGTGAAAGCCGTAGTCGTGGTGGTGCGCGATGGCGCCTGAGGCGTCGGCTTCTTCGTAGCCCGTCAGCATGCGGTCCATCTCGCGCAGGTCGTCCGCGCTGCGGCGCAGCGCGGCCAGATAGGCGCATTCGGGTTCGATCACCATGCGCAGCTCGAGGCCTTCCAGGATGTGGCCGACGCGGCGCGCGGGGTCCACGGCGGGCATGCCGCCCATCAGGTCGGGCTTGGCGCGCACGTAGGTGCCCGACCCGCGGATGGAGTCGACCAACTGGTCCTCGCGCAGCCGGTCCAGCGCTTGGCGGACGACAGGGCGCGACACCTCGAACAGCGCCGCCAGTTCCAGTTCCGTCGGCAGTTTGTTGCCGGGCGCGATCTTGCCAGTGGCGATGGCGTAGAACAGGCTTTCATAGACGCGTTCGGCAAAGCGCTCGGCGCGCACATAGCCCAGGCCAGAGGCCACCTCGGCCAGCACGTCCAGCTCGGGACGGGGGCGGGTGGCGGCTTCCAACAACGATTCCAGCTGCGGGTCACGCACGTCGCTCATCGGCGCGCTCCTGAAAGAAAAGCCGGGTTTGTCATTCGGGATGACAAGCCGCGGCGGGATGGGATTCCGGTCTAAATCCCTGAAATATTAGGGATTACCCGAGGCGTCGGGGAAATGTCCTGAAGCTTGGGACAAAAGCTGTCAATTCAATTGACAAGTTGCGGCGGCCTCTCGTACCTTGCTTCAAACCCCATGGATTCTTGCCCGCGACGCTGCACGCGCGTCGGCGCCTTTTCCGCAACCGGCCGTCCGGCCGCTACTTTACTCCGCACATCGTGACTCAGAAGAACTTTATCGCCAATGAATGGGTGGCCGCTGCCGCCGGTGAAACCATTCCTGTCCTGAACCCGTCCGATGGCACCGCCTTCGAGGCGATCGCCCGTTCGGGCGAGGCCGATATCGACCGCGCCGTGCAGGCCGCCCGCCAGGCGTTTGAAGGCGAGTGGGGCCAGATGGCGCCCGCCGCGCGCAGCCGGCTGCTGATGCGGATCGCGTTTGCGTTGCTGGACCGCCAGGAAGAACTGGCGCAGCTGGAATCGGCCGATACGGGCAAGCCCATCAAGCAGGCCCGCGCGGACGCCGCGGCAGTTGCGCGTTATTTCGAGTTCTATGCCGGCGCGGTCGACAAGCTGCATGGCGAGACCATTCCCTACACTCCGGGCTTTACCGTGCTGACCGTGCGCGAAGCGCATGGCGTGACGGGCCACATCGTGCCCTGGAACTACCCCCTGCAGATCTTCGGCCGCAGCGTCGGCGCGGCGCTGGCCGCGGGCAACGCCTGCGTGGTCAAACCCGCCGAAGACGCGTGCCTGTCGTTGTTGAAGCTGGCCGAGATCGCCGCTGAAGTGGGCCTGCCCGCCGGTGCACTGAACATCGTCACCGGCTACGGCCACGAAGCCGGCGCCGCATTGACCGCGCATCCTGGCATCGACCACATCTCGTTCACCGGTTCGCCCCAGACGGGCAAGATGGTGGCGCACGCCGCCGCGGAAAACCATGTGCCGGTCACGCTCGAATTGGGCGGCAAATCGCCGCAGGTCGTGTTCGACGACGCCGACCTGGACGCCGCCATGCCCGTGCTGCTGGCCGCCATCATCCAGAACGCCGGCCAGACCTGCTCGGCCGGCAGCCGCGTGCTGATTCAACGCGGCGTGTACGAAACCGTGATCAAACGCCTGTCGGAGGCCTTTTCGGCCACCGTCACGGGGCCGGCTGCGCAAGACCTGGACGTGGGCCCGCTGATCAGCGCCCGCCAGCACGACCGCGTGCGGGGTTTCCTGGCGGAAGCCGAGAGCGAAGGCTTGAAGGTCGCCGCGCGCGGCAAGCTCAAAGACGGCGCCCCGGCGTCCGGCTACTACCAGCCGCCGGTGCTGTTCCGCGACGTGCCGCCCGACAGCCGCCTGGCGCAGGAAGAAGTGTTCGGCCCGGTGCTGGCCGCGATGGTGTTCGACACCGAAGAAGAAGCGCTGGAAATCGCCAACGGCACGCTGTACGGCCTGGTGGCGGGCGTCTGGACCCGCGATGGCGCGCGCCAGATGCGCCTGGCCCGCAAGCTGCGCGCCGGCCAGGTGTTCGTCAACAACTACGGCGCCGGCGGCGGCGTGGAACTGCCGTTCGGCGGTTCGCGCCAATCGGGCTATGGCCGTGAAAAGGGCTTCGAAGCGCTGTACGGCTTCACCACGCTGAAGACCATCGCGATCCGTCATTGATCGCGCGGCGGGTGGCGTCCGCCACCCGGCCTGGCGGGGCGGTTCCTGGCAAAATATCGGTTAACGTTGATGTTTTGCTTCAGGGGCCAGCCGCCCCGTATTCAGGATCCGTATGTTCACCGGTATTGTTCAAGGCACCGCGAAGATCGCGAAGATCGCGGATCGCGAAGGCCTGCGCACCTTCACGCTGGATTTCCCCCCTGGTTTCTGTGTTGACCTGGCCATTGGCGCCAGCGTTTCGACCGACGGCGTTTGCCTGACCGTCACGGAACTGCTGTCAGAGAACCAGGCGACCTTCGATGTCATGCTGCAAAGCCTGGCGATCACCACGCTGGGCAGCTACGTCGAGGGCGATCGCGCCAACGTCGAGCGAGCCGCCCGGGATGGGGCCGAGATCGGCGGGCATCCATTGTCGGGCCATGTGGACTTCACGTCCGAAGTCGTCATGGTGAAGTCGTCCGACACCAATCGCCTGATGCGTTTCAGCATCCCTCAGGATTTCCGCAAGTACGTGTTCGCCAAGGGCTATATCGCCATCAACGGCGCCAGCCTGACCGTGTCGGAAGTGAACCGCGCCGAAGGCTGGTTCGAGGTCTGGCTGATCCCGGAAACCCGCCGCATGACGGTCTTCGAAGACAAGCAGGTGGGCGACTTCGTCAATATCGAAATCGAACGCAGCACGCAGGTGGTGGTGGATACCGTGCGCGAGACGGTGCAGGAAAGCCTGGGCAAGCTGCAACCGCTGCTGGAAGCCATCCTGAAAGAGAAAGGGCTGACGCTGGAAGATTTCGTCAGCCCTCAGGGCAAGCTCAAGTAGGCCTGCCTGGCCCGGCGCCGTTCACCGGCTGGCGAAGGGCTGCCCCAGCGGCCGGACGCGGATGCCCGGCTGCAACCGGGTCCATGGCAGATCCGCCGGGTCGGCCTGCATCGGGCCCGGCGCCTTGGCCACCAGCACCTCATGCGCGATGGGCTGGAAGTCGGCCCGGAAATGCACGGAACTCTTCACCACCAGGATCGCCATGTCTTCGGGCTGCACGCCGCCCACGCGGAACAGGTTGCGGTCCAGCATCTGCGCCTTGCTGGCGCTGACCACGACGCGCACGCCGCCGATCCGCAAGCCCGCGACCGCGCCCAGGTCCACCGCCATCCCATGCATCATGGGCCCGTCAAAGCGCAGCTTGCCGGGCGATAGCGTTTCCACCACGAATTCGCCCTCGAACGCCGTGTCGCCCGCCACGCCGGATTGGCCGCCCAGCCGTAGCGACACCGTCTTGCCGACGCCGGCGGCCGTCGCCGCTTGCACGGCTTGTGGATCATAGAAAAGGCCGAGCGCCGCGTTCTGCGCGTCCGCTTCGACCAGCGCGCGCAACATGCCCGTGGTGTTGGCGTCGCCGCCCGCGCCCGGATTGTCCTGGGTGTCGGCGATGACAACGGGACGCGTCGCGCCTGCCGTCAAGGCTTGCGCGCGGCGCACGGCTTCGGCCGGTTCCAGGAAGTCGGGCGACCATTGCGGTTCCAGTTCCATCACGCGCCGGTACAGCGTTTCGGTGACCTGTTCCACCGCGGCCGCATCGGTGCCGTAGGCCCACACCACCGGGCCGCATTCGGGGAAATCCGCCGCCGGAAAGCCGGGCGCGAACGAGATGGACGCGACGCCTGGCGTCTGTTCCAGTTGCGCCAGCGCTTCGTACACGCCTTGCGACGGTTGCAGCATCGTGCACATGCCGTTGATCGGAATCAGGAAGGGCAGGCGGCGTTCGCTGCGGGCCCATTGGCTGCCTGCCGCGATGCGGGCGAGCAGCAGGCGGGCGGCGTGTTCGCCCGTGTCGGCCATGTCCACGTGCGGATACGTGCGGAAGGCGGCCAGCCCATCGGCCTCGCGCAGCATCTGCGCCGTGACGTTGGCGTGCAGGTCGAGGCTGGCGATGACCGGCACGTCCGGCCCTACGATCCGGCGCACGCGCGCCAGCAATTCGCCTTCGCCGTCATCCAGGTGCTCGGTGACCATGGCGCCGTGCAAGTCCAGGTAGACGGCGTCGTAGGGGCCCTCGCGCGCGGCATCCACGATCTCTCCGGCGATGCGTTCGTAGGCGTCGCGGGTGACGTGGGCGGAAGGGCTGGCTCCGGCCCAGATGACGGGGCGCACGGTGTGGCCCTGCGACTGGACGGCGTTGATGAAGCCGCCCGCGGGAATATTGACCGTGCGCAGCGCCATCACGTCTTCGCCGCGCACCATGGCGGGAAAGCCTTCACCTCGGACGAAATTGTCGTAGCCCGCCTTGGACGGCGCGAAGGTATTGGTCTCGTGCTGAAAGCCTGCCACCAGGATATGCATGTCTTTTCCTCTTGTTGATTGTGATAGCGCGCAACATCCGGCAGTGTGGCATGAGAGCGGCGGACGAGCATCGAAAAAAACGGCCCCAGTCGTCACGGCGTGGACGCACGATTGCCCGCGTTCACGCCCCGTCCGGCAAGTCGCATGGCGTTACTTTTTCAGGATTTATTTTTTGTCAGAGCAAGTAATGACAATGCTTTCCAGGCGATTATGGCCGGAAGCCCGCATAAAAGGCCGATAAAATACGGAAATACCCATGAAAAGGGCGTCTTGGGGCAGATTCGAATACAATGACGGCACTTTCGGAGGTTTCTATGTCGGTAATATCCGATATCAAAATACGCCCCCTGGAGCGCGGCGACCTGCACTTCGTGCACAAGATCAACAATAACGACGTCATCATGCGTTATTGGTTCGAAGAGCCCTACGAGGCCTATGACGAACTGGTCGCCCTCTATGACCGCCACTTGCACGACCAGAACGAGCGGCGTTTCATCATCGAGCACGACACCGGCCAACCCGCCGGCCTGGTGGAGCTGGTGGAAATCGACTACATCCACCGCCGCGCTGAATTCCAGATCATCATCGCGCCCAGCTATCAGGGCCGGGGCTACGCCAAAGCGGCAACCCGCATCGCGGTGGGCTACGCGTTCCGCGTGCTGAACCTGCACAAGGTCTACCTGGTGGTCGACAAGGACAACATGGCAGCCGTGCACGTGTACGAACGCTGCGGCTTCCAGATCGAAGGCCTGTTGAAGGAAGAGTTCTTCTCCAACGGCGCCTATCGCGACGCCTATCGCATGGCGCTGCTGCAGCACGAGCACCTGCGCGATGTAGGCCCCGGCGCGCCCGATGCGCCCGTGCTGCGCGACTGGCCGCAAGAAGAACAGACGGGCTGACGCCCGTCCGTCCGTCTTCCGTCTTATTGCTTCCCGGCCCTCGCGCTTCGGCTTACGCCGCGGCGCGCAGCAGGCGCAGGCCGTTGGCGACCACCAGCAGGCTGGCGCCCACATCGGCGAAGACCGCCATCCATAGCGTTGCGTTGCCGGTCATGGCAAGCGTCAGGAACACCACCTTGATGCCGAGCGCCAGCGTGATGTTCTGGATCAGCACGCGATGCGTGGCGCGCGACAAGCGCAGGAAGGTGCCGATCTTGCGCAGGTCGTCGTCCATCAGGGCCACGTCGGCCGTTTCGATGGCGGTGCCGGTGCCGGCCGCGCCCATGGCAAAGCCGATATCGGCGCGGGCCAGCGCGGGGGCGTCGTTGATGCCGTCGCCCACCATGCCCACCCGGCCGCTGGGCGCCAGCTTGCTTTCGATGGCGGCCAGCTTGTCTTCGGGCAGTTGATCGCCACGGGCTTCGTCGATGCCCACTTGCTGGGCGATGGCCTGCGCGGTGGGGGTGTTGTCGCCCGTCAGCATCAGCGTCCGCACGCCCAGCGCGTGCAGGTCGGCGATGGCGGCCGCGCTGGTCGGCTTGACGGTGTCGGCCACGGCGGCCAACGCCATCACGCGATGGCCATCGGTCAGCGCGATCGCGCTTTTGCCTTGGCGTTCCAGCTCATCCAGGCGCGCTTCCAGCTTGGGGCTGGACACGCCCAGTTCGCGCATCAGCCGGCGGTTGCCCAATTGGTAGGTCACGCCGTCGATCTGCGCGCTGACGCCGCGTCCGGGCAGGGCCGTGAAGGCCTCGACGTCCAGCAGGATCTTGCCTTCGTCGCGCGCCGCATTGGCGACCGCCAAAGAGACCGGGTGGTCGGAGCGGGCGGCCAGGCTGGCGGCGATCAGGGCCGCAGGCTGGCGGGTCTGGTCGGACACGTCCCAGTCCTGCAGGTCGGTCTGTACGGGTTTGCCGTGCGTCAGGGTGCCAGTCTTGTCCAGCGCCAGCCACTTCAGGTTGCGGCCTTCTTCCAGATACACGCCGCCCTTGACCAGGATGCCGCGCCGCGACGCCGCGGTCAGGCCGCTGACGATGCTGACCGGCGTGGAAATCACCAGTGCGCAGGGGCAGGCGATGATCAGCAGCGCCAGGGCACGGTAGATCGCGTCGAACCACGGTTGGCTCCACAGCAGGGGAGGCACCACGGCGACCAGCAGCGCCACGCCTACGACGACGGGGGTGTAGATGCGCGAGAAGCGGTCGATGAAGCGCTGGGTGGGAGCGCGTGCGCCCTGGGCCTGCTCGACCGCGTGGATGATGCGGGCCAGCGTCGTGTTGCCGGCGGCCGCGGTGACGCGGTATTCGAACGAGCCGGACGCGTTCACGGTGGCGGCGAAGACGGGGTCGTCCTGCGCTTTTTCCACGGGCAGGCTTTCACCCGTAATGGGCGACTGGTCCACGGCCGAACTGCCGCTGACGATGATGCCGTCGGCGGCGATGCGTTCGCCCGGGCGCACGCGCACCACGTCGTCCACCTGCAGTTGCGCGGCGGGCACCTCAAGCCAGCGGCCGTCGGCCTGGCGCACCGTCGCCGTTTCCGGCGCCAGGTCCAGCAGGCCGCGGATGGCGTTGCGCGCGCGGTCCAGCGACCGGGCTTCGATCAGTTCGGCCACGTTGAAGAGGAACATCACCATGGCGGCTTCGGGCCACTGGCCGATCAGCACGGCGCCGGTCACGGCGATGCTCATCAAGGCATTGATGTTGAGGTTGCCGTTGCGCACGGCAATCCAGCCCTTGCGATAGGTGCTGACGCCGCAGGCCAGAATGGCGGCCACGGCAAATGCGGCCGTGACGCCCAGCGGCCAGCCGGCGAAATGCGACAGTTCGGACAGGGCGGCCAGCACGCCCGAGCCCCCGATCAGCCACCAGTTCACCGGCTTGGCGGCGGGGGCTGGGCTGCGGGACGCCCCGTCGGCCAGCGGTTCCGGCGTCATGTCCAGCGACTTGATGGCGGCCATGATGCGGTCGAGCGCGCCCTCGGCGTGCACCACCGTCAGCACGCGCTGCATCAGGTTGAAGTCCAGCGCATGCACGCCGTCCAGGCCGTCGAGCTTCTTGCGGATCAGCGTTTCTTCGGTGGGGCAGTCCATCTGGCCGATGCGCAGGCGTGCCAGCACCTGGCCGGGGCCGGCGGCAAGCGTGGCGCCGCCGTCACCCGACAGCGCGATGTTCTCCATGTCGTGGGCGTGGCCGCAGCAGGCGGCCTCCGGCTGCGCATGGCGATGGCCGTGATCGTGGGCGTGGTCATGCTTGGTGTCTTGAGCGTGCCCGTGCGAGTGGTCGTGGCCGGCGTGATCGTGACCCGCATGATCGTGAGCGGCGTGATCGTGGTCGCCGCCGGGCGCGGCGTGATCGTGCCCCGCCTTGCCCCGCGCGTGCCCGGGGCCGGCGCAGCAGGCGTCTTCTTGTTTGGCGGGCAGGGGTTGCAGGGATTTGACTGGTGGGAGGGACATCTTCTTCGCCTTGTGTAAGCAGATGACCGTATTCCACACCTTGGAGTTACTATAGGGTCAACCCCTTACTTCAATCGGATGCGATCCAGGAGGCACGATGCGTATTGGCGAATTGGCCACGGCGGCCGGCACGACGGTCGAAACCGTCAGGTATTACGAAAAAGAAGGGCTGTTGCCTGCGCCCGAGCGCGGCCTCAACAATTACCGCAGTTATGGGCAGCCCCATCTGGAACGGCTGCGCCTGATCCGCAATTGCCGTGCGCTGGACATGACGCAGGACGAAATCCGCGCCATCCTGTCCCTGGCCGACAACCATCAAACGGGGTGCGGCCCTATCAATGAATTGTTCGACGAGCACATCTCCCATGTGGACGAACGCATCGCCGAACTGACGCAGTTGAAGACGCAACTGACCGAATTACGCCAGCGCTGCCTGTCGGCGCGGCCCGACGCGGAAGACTGCGGCATCCTGCATGGCTTGTCCGAAATGCAGGTCGAAGAGCGCCAGGAGCGGCATACGCACCTGGGCTGATTGCCCCCTCCAATTAGGGAAAGCCCGATCCGTGGGAAACGGATCGGCAGATTGTTTTGCCCAAAAGCAGGATGTAAGATGTCCAACATCCAACAAATAACGGTAGACGCTAGCGATTGCCGGCGCATCTTCCGACCTATAAATCGCGAGGCAGACAATCATGGACTCCAAACCCCTGAGCCGATTCACGGTTCTGGACCTCACCCGGGTGCGCTCTGGCCCGGCCGCGGTTCGCCAGTTCGCGGACTGGGGCGCGACAGTGATCAAGATCGAAGAGCCGGGGGACGAGCAGGATGACAAGCCGGGCGGCTCGGCGCAGTTTGCCGACTACCAGAACACGCATCGGAACAAGCGCAGCGTGACGCTGAACCTGAAGCATCCGAAGGGCAGGGCCCTGTTCATGGATTTGGTGCGCCAGGCGGATGTGGTGGTCGAGAACTACCGTCCCAACGTGAAATTCAAGCTGGGCATTGATTACGAGTCGCTGCACAAGATCAATCCGCGCATCGTGTATGCCAGCGTGTCGGGATTCGGACAGGACGGCCCGTACGCCGGGCGTCCGGGGCTGGACCAGATCGCCCAAGGCATTGGCGGATTGATGTCGGTCACGGGCGAACCCGGCCGGGGGCCGATGCGGGCGGGCATCCCGATAGCGGACCTGACCTCGGGCCTGTTTTGCGCGATCGGCATTTTCATTGCGTTGCTGGAGCGTGAAGTGTCGGGGCAGGGGCAGTGGGTCCAGACGTCCTTGCTGCAATCCCAGGTCTGGATGATGGATTTCCAGGCGATGCGCTGGCTGATGAATGGCGAGGTGCCGGGGCAGAGCGGCAACGACCATCCCACCAGCAGCCCCACTGGTGTGTTCCCCACGCGCGATGGCTATATGAACATCGCCGCGATGGGCAACGACATCTATGCGCGTTTGTGCCGTGTCCTGGAGATCCCGGCGTTGATCGAAGACGAACGGTTTCTGACGGTGCCTTTGCGCGCCAGGAATCGCGCCGCGCTGAACGCCGCCATCGGCGAGCGTACGGCCACGCGCAACACCGCCGATTGGATCGCGCGGATGAACGAGCAGGGCGTGCCGTGCGGACCCATCCTGGGCATGGACCAGACGTTCGAGGATCCGCAGGTGCGCCATCTGAACCTGAGCCGTCAAATTCAGCATCCCTCGCTGGGGCCGATTTCGGTGGTCGGCCAGCCGATGATCCTTAGTCGTACGGGGCCGGGCGAGATGAAATCCGCGCCGGAGCGCGGCGAACACAATGGCGACGTCTACGGGGGCATGCTGGGTCTTGCGCCTGCCGACTTGCGCCAGCTGGCCCGGGACGGCGTGATCTGACGCACAAGGCTAATATCGCCGCCATGGCTGCCGGAAACAAGGCAGCCCTGACGGAGACCCCCCATGATGAACGCCCCAACCCCCGCCGCCGACCACGTGTTTTCCAGCCTGGGACGTCCTGATAATCTGCCCGACGAAATCGCCGCGCAGATTCGTCAGAAGATCGTCTCGGGCGAGTTCGAGCCCGGCCAGCGCCTGCCCACGGAATTCGAACTGGCGCAGATGTTCGCGGTCAGCCGCAATGTCGTGCGCGAAGCAATTGCGCGGCTCAAGCTGTCGGGATATGTGGATACCCGACGCGGCGTGGGCACCTTCGTGGCGACGGACGTGGGCACGCGCAATTTCGAGATCGCGCCCGAAGACCTGCTTTCCCCGGAACCGCTGGCGCACATCTTCTGGCTGCGCGTGGAGCTGGAGTCGGGAGCGGCCGCGCAGGCGGCGCTGCACCGCAAGCCCGAGCAGATCGAGACCTTGCGCCAGGCGTTGCTGCGGGTGGACGCGGCGGGCAACGATTGGCAGGCGGGCGCCGATCACGCCCTGGATTTCCATATGGCCGTGGGCGAAGCCACCAATAATCCTTATTTCGTCCGCTTGCTGGCGCATTTGCGGCATGTGTTCCGCAGCGCCGTCCGCACGCTGCGCTACACCAGCGCGGGCACGGCGCGCGTCGCCGAGATCGAACGCGAACACCACCTTATTTTCGATGCGATCGTGGCGGGCGACAGCGACGCTGCCCGGTTGGCCATGCGCACGCATCTGACCAACGGCATTGAACGGCATCAGACAGTCATACAAGGAAAGCAACCGTGAACATAGAACGCATCCTGCAAGACGAGATCACCGAACACATCGTGGCCGAGAAGCGCGGTGCGGTGGGTTGGCTGACATTCAACGATCCGCAGCGGCACAACGCCGTGTCTTATGCGATGTGGCAGGCGATTCCCGTCGTGTTGGACGCGTTCGCGAAGGATCCGCAGATCCGCGCGGTGGTCTTGCAGGGGGCGGGGGGCAAGGCGTTTGTCAGCGGTGCGAACATCTCGCAGTTCGACACCCTGCGCAGCGGGGAAGAGGCCGTGCAGGAATACGAGCGGGTCGCCGAAGCGGCGCAACTGGCGCTGTATGACTATGACAAGCCCACGCTGGCGTACATCCAGGGATATTGCATCGGTGGCGGACTGAACATCGCGCTGTGCTGCGATATCCGCGTGGCCTCGGACGACAGCACGTTTGCCATCCCCGCCGGCAAGCTGGGCCTGGGCTACCGGCTGACCGCGATCCGCAACCTGGTCACGGCGGTCGGCCCCGCCAATGCGTTGGAGATTTTCCTGACGGCGGCGCGTTACACGGCGGGCGAGGCGAAGGAACTGGGCCTGCTCAGCAAAGTGGCGCCGGCCGCGGACTTGCCGGGAACGCTGGACAAGATGCTGGCGCAGATCCAGGCCAACGCGCCGCTGACGCTGCGAGCGGGCAAACGGATGATCCGCCAGATGCAGCAGCTTGGCCCCGAAGTCGACATCGAAGGCATGCGACGGCTGGTGATGGAGTGCTTCGAGAGCAATGATTATCGCGAAGGCCGCAAGGCGTTCGCGGAAAAGAGAGCGCCGGTGTTTACCGGCACCTGACCCCGGCGCCAGGCCGGATTCCCCATGCAGGTCCCAGGGCCGCGCTGCTTCGGCGCGGCTCCGGGGACGGTTGCGTCCTGAATTCGTCCTGGATCCGGTTCACCCCCCCGGTATCCGTCCCGTTTCCCGGCGGCGGAGCCACAGATCGCGCACACAAGCGCGGCGACGAGGAGACAGAGATGAAAACGACTTCCCTGAGCGTGGTCTTGGCTGGATTTGCGGTGGCGTGCGCCGTGGCGCCGGCCCATGCCCAAAACAGCTATCCCAGCCAGCCCATCCGCATCATCGTGGGTTATTCCGCAGGCGGCACGACCGACATCCTGGCGCGGGCGCTGGGCGAACAGCTGAGCAAGGAGCTCAAGCAGCCCATCATCATCGAGAACAAGGCCGGGGCGGCGGGCAACATCGCCGCGGCCGCCGTGCAGCAGGCGGCGCCTGACGGGTACACGCTGTTCATGGCGACGGTTTCCAGCCACGGGATCAATCCCGCGGTCTACCGGAAGTCCCTGGGCTATGACCCGGTGGGCGGCTTCACGCCGGTCAGCATGATCGCGTCGATTCCGTTGGTGCTGGTCGCCAATCCCAAGCTGCCGGTCAACTCGGTGGGCGATCTGGTTGAATTGGCGCGCGCAAAGCCGGGCGATCTGAACTATTCGTCCAGCGGCAACGGCTCGCCGGTGCATGTCGCGGGTGCGATGTTCGCTTCGGAAGCGCAGGTGAAGATCCAGCACGTGCCGTACCGTGGCGGCGCGCTGGCCAACTCGTCCGTCATGAGCGGCGAAACGCAGTTCAGTTTCGCGACCTTGCCGGCGGCGTTGCCGCAGGTCAAGGCCGGCAGCCTGCGCGCCCTGGCCGTCACCACGCGGGAGCGTTCGACCGAGCTGCCAGATGTGCCCACCGTCGCCGAAACGACGTCGTTCAAGGGTTACGAGATCAATACGTGGAACGCCTTGATGGCGCCCAAGGGCACGCCGGACGCGGTCGTCGCCGTGCTGAACCAGGCCGTCGCGCGGGCGCTGGCCGTGCCCGCGCTACAGACGCGCTTCAAAGGCGAGGGCGCCACGCCTGGCGCCAGCAGTCCGGCGGAGCTGGGGCAATTCGTCAATACGGAGTTGACGCGGTGGGCGACCGTCATCAAAGAGGTGGATATCCAGATCGAATGACCTCTGGCTTGGCGGGGGGAAGCAGGGCGCCGCCGAGGACTTGGCGTAATATGAGAATCTGTTTCTTTCCCATTTGCGCCCGAATCAATGACCGTAACCACTACCGCCACTCCGCTGCACGCCCTGACCACGCGCCGTTCCGTGAAGTTTTTGCGGGGTCCGGCGCCCAAGCCCGACGAACTCGAACAGATCCTGCAAGCCGCCATGTCGGCGCCCGACCATGGCGCGCTGCGCCCGTGGCGTTTTGTCGTCATCCAGGGCGAGGCCATCGGCAAGCTGGCCGATGTGGCGCTGGAAGCGGTCAAGCGCAGCGGCGACCCGCGCATGACGCCTGAAAAGGAAAAGTCGGTGCGCGAATGGATGGCAGGCGTGCCGCTGTTCGTCGCCGTGGCGCAGAAGATCGCGCACGACAACACCAAGATCCCCGAACACGAGCAACTGCTGGCCACGGGCTGCTCGGTCATGAACATCCTGAACGCCGTGCACATGCTGGGCTACGGCGCATTCTGGAGCACGGGTGTCGGCACCTATGTCGAAGACGTGCAGAACGCGCTGGGCCTGGATGCGCTGGACTACCGCTTCCTGGGCTATCTGGCCATCGGCACGCCCGCATGCGCCGTGCCGCCGGCCAATCGGCCTGACTACCGCGACTTCGTCACGGAGTGGACCGGCCCGGTCTGACGCAAGCCACGCAGCTGCCGGCCCATCTGGAATCGGCCGTGGATTGGATGGCGCACCTGTCTTCAGGCAGCGTGGCCGCCGCCGACCGCGCACGCGGTACGCCACCCTGAGCGACCGCCGGTAAGCGCTGGAAAACCCCTAGTGGGATGCGGGCCCGCATGAACGCTGGCCCGCCTCAACGACCCCGTCCCCTGTGCTAATCTCGTCGACGGCCACGCATATTTATCCCTATGCGCGCGCCGACGATGGCAGCGCTTGAGGTCACACGCCTTTGGCAATGTCTTGGTAGGAAGAAAACGCATGACACGATCAAGCGTGGAGACAATATATGAGCCAATATGGGCCGTTGAAGTTGCACGTCCCCGAGCCCACCGGGCGTCCGGGTTGCAAGACCGACTTTTCCTATCTGCATCTGTCGCCGCCCGGCGAGGTGCCCAAACCCCCCATTGATGTTGCCGCAGTTGACACCGGCGCCTTGGCGTACAGCCTGGTCCGGGTGATCGATGACGACGGCCGCGCGGTGGGCCCGTGGGCGCCCGAGATCAGCAACGATCAACTGCGCGCCGGCATGCGGGCCATGCTGAAGACGCGGATCTTCGACGGGCGCATGCTGACCGCGCAGCGCAAGAAGAAGATCTCGTTCTACATGCAGAGCCTGGGCGAGGAAGCCATCGGCTCCGCCCATGCGCTGGCGCTGGAACAGGGCGACATGTGTTTCCCCACCTACCGCCAGCAAAGCATCCTGCTGTCGCGCGACGTGTCGCTGGTCACCATGATGTGCCAGCTGATGTCGAATGAACGCGACCCGCTCAAGGGGCGCCAGCTGCCGGTGATGTATTCGGACCGGCAGAACGGCTTCTTCACCATCTCCGGCAACCTGGCTACGCAGTTCATCCAGGCCGTGGGCTGGGCGATGGCCTCCGCCATCAAGGGCGACACGCGCATCGCGTCGGCCTGGATCGGCGACGGCGCCACGGCCGAGGCCGACTTCCATACCGCGCTGACGTTCGCGCACGTGTACCGCGCGCCGGTCATCCTGAACGTGGTCAACAACCAGTGGGCCATTTCCACCTTCCAGGCGATCGCCGGCGGCGAAGGCGCGACCTTCGCGGGCCGCGGCGTGGGCTGCGGCATCGCGTCGCTGCGGGTGGACGGCAACGATTTCCTGGCGGTCTATTCCGCCTCGCGCTGGGCCGCCGAGCGCGCCCGCCGCAACCTGGGTCCGACCCTGATCGAATGGGTGACGTACCGTGCCGGTCCGCACTCGACTTCCGACGACCCTTCCAAGTACCGCCCCGGCGACGACTGGGCGCATTTCCCGCTGGGCGACCCGATCGAGCGCTTCAAGAAGCACTTGATCGCGCTGGGCATCTGGTCCGACGCCGAACACGATGCCGTGCGCGCGGAGCTGGATGCCGAGATCGTTGCGGCCCAAAAGGAAGCGGAAAGCTACGGCACGCTGGTGGACGGACACGTTCCCAGCGCGGCCAGCATCTTTGAAGACGTCTACAAAGACATGCCGGAGCATCTGCGCCGGCAGCGCCAGCAGCTCGGAGTCTGATCATGGCAATTGACAACAACGCTGGTCCGGCCTCTGCGCCGATGACCATGATCCAGGCATTGCGCTCCGCGATGGATGTGATGCTGGAGCGCGACAACAATGTGGTGGTGTTCGGGCAGGACGTCGGATATTTCGGCGGCGTGTTCCGGTGCACCGAGGGCTTGCAGACCAAATACGGCAGCTCGCGCGTGTTCGACACGCCGATCTCGGAAGGCGGCATCGTGGGCGTGGCGGTGGGCATGGGCGCTTATGGCCTGCGCCCCGTCTGCGAGATCCAGTTCGCTGACTACTTCTACCCCGCGTCCGACCAGATCGTGTCGGAGGCCGCGCGCCTGCGCTACCGCTCGGTGGGCGAGTTCATCGCCCCGATGACCATCCGCATGCCTTGCGGCGGCGGCATCTATGGCGGGCAGACGCACAGCCAGAGCCCCGAAGCCATGTTTACGCAGGTCTGCGGCCTGCGCACGGTGATGCCGTCCAACCCCTACGACGCCAAGGGCTTGCTGATCGCCTCGATCGAGAACGATGATCCGGTGATTTTCCTGGAGCCCAAGCGTCTCTACAACGGCCCGTTCGATGGCCACCACGACCGTCCGGTGACGCCGTGGACCGGGCGTCCGGGCAGCGTGGTGCCTACGGGCTACTACACCGTGCCGCTGGACACCGCCGCCATCGTGCGGCCGGGCAAGGCGCTGACGGTGCTGACCTACGGCACCACGGTGTATGTGTCGCTGACCGCCGCGGAAGAGACCGGCATCGATGCGGAAGTCATCGACCTGCGCAGCCTGTGGCCGCTGGACCTGGAAACCATCGTGAATTCGGTGAAGAAGACCGGCCGCTGCGTGGTGGTGCACGAAGCGACCCGTACCTGCGGATATGGCGCGGAACTGATTTCGCTGGTGCAAGAACACTGCTTCCATCACCTGGAGGCGCCCGTCGAGCGCGTGACCGGTTGGGATACTCCCTACCCGCATGCGCAGGAGTGGGCGTACTTCCCCGGCCCGCGCCGGGTTGGCGAAGCGTTCAAACGCGCGATGGAGGTTTGAGATGGGGATCCATATCATCAAGATGCCCGACATCGGCGAAGGCATTGCCGAGGTCGAACTGGTGGGCTGGCACGTCAAGGTGGGCGACACCGTCGCCGAGGACCAGCCGCTGGCCGATGTGATGACCGACAAGGCCACGGTGGAGATCCCGTCGCCCGTGGTCGGCAAGGTGGTCGCGCTGGGTGGCGACGTGGGACAGGTCATGGCGGTGGGCGGAGAACTGATCCGCCTGGAAGTCGAAGGCGAAGGCAACGTCCGCGCCGGTTCGGCGGCGCCGCAGAAGACGGCGCCTGCCGCGGGCGAGGCGCCCGCGCCTGCCAAGCCGGACGGCGCCGCGAAGGCGGCTGCAGGCGGCATCGCCGGCCAGATTGCGGCATCCGTGTCGCAGCCGGCAAGCCCGGCGCCGGCCAAGCCGCAGGCGGCGCCGCGTCCGGCCGCGGCCGCCGCGCCTGTCGTGGCGCGCCAGGCCGGCGACAAGCCGTTGGCGTCGCCTGCCGTGCGCAAGCGCGCGTGGGACTTGGGGCTTGAGCTGCGCTATGTGCAGGGCAGCGGCCCGGCCGGCCGGGTCATGCACGAAGACCTGGACGCCTATCTGCACTCGCAAGGCTCGGGCAGCGCCGCGCGCAGCGGCTCGGCCTATGTGCAACGCAATGACGAAGAAGCCGTGCCCGTCATCGGGCTGCGCAGGAAGATCGCGCAGAAAATGGCGGAGTCCAAGCGCCGCATCCCGCACTTCAGCTACGTCGAGGAGATCGACGTGACCGAGCTGGAGGACCTGCGCGTCCAGCTCAACCTGAAGTGGGGCGAATCGCGCGGCAAGCTGACATTGCTGCCGCTCTTGGCGCGCGCCATGGTCGTGGCGTTGCGGGACTTCCCGCAGATCAATGCGCGCTATGACGACGAAGGCGGCGTGGTGACGCGCTACGGCGCCGTGCACATCGGCATCGCCACGCAAAGCGAGGGCGGGCTGATGGTGCCGGTGTTGCGCCACGCCGAGGCGCGCGACCTCTGGTCCATGGCGGCCGAGATCGGCCGGCTGGCGCAGGCGGTGCGCAGCGGCACGGCCGGGCGCGACGAGTTGTCGGGTTCGACCATCACCATCACCAGCCTGGGGCCCCTGGGCGGCATCGTCACGACGCCGGTGATCAACCATCCCGAGGTCGGCATCGTGGGGGTGAACCGCATCGTCGAACGGCCCGCTTTCCGCAATGGCGCCGTGGTGGCGCGCAAGCTGATGAACCTGTCGTCGTCGTTTGACCACCGGGTGGTGGACGGCATGGACGCGGCGCGTTTCATCCAGGCGGTGCGCGCGCTGCTGGAACAACCCGCGCTGCTTTTCGTGGAGTAAGCATGAGCCAGATCACAAAGACAACGACCTTGCTGGTGATCGGCGGCGGCCCCGGCGGCTACGTGGCCGCCATCCGCGCCGGCCAATTGGGCGTGCCGACCATCCTGGTCGAAGGCGGCCAGTTGGGCGGCACCTGCCTGAACATCGGCTGCATCCCGTCCAAGGCGCTGATCCACGCGGCCGAGGAATTCGACAAGGCGCGCCACTACGCGGACAAGTCGCCACTGGGCATTTCGGTACAGGCGCCGGCCATCGACGTCGCGCAGACCGTGGCGTGGAAAGACGGCATCGTCGGCAAGCTGACGGGCGGCGTGGCCGCGTTGCTGAAGAAGAACGGCGTGGAAGTGGTGCAGGGCTGGGCCAGCCTGCTGGACGGCAAGACCGCCGAAGTGGCCACCGCCGACGGCGGCAGCTTGCGCATCCAGTGCGAACACCTGCTGCTGGCGGCCGGCTCCGAGCCGACGCCGCTGGTATCCATGCCGTTCGGCGGCATCGTGGTGTCGTCCACCGAAGCGCTGTCGCCCGCCAGCATCCCCAAGCAATTGGTGGTGGTCGGCGGCGGCTACATCGGCCTGGAGCTCGGCACCGTGTACCGCAAGCTGGGCGCCGAGGTGGCGGTGGTGGAAGCGCAAGACCGCATCCTGCCGACTTACGATGCGGAACTGACCAAGCCCGTGGCCGCCGCGCTGGCGAAGATGGGCGTGGCGCTGCATGTGAACCGCAAGGTGCTGGGCCTGAATGGCGCGGGCGACGCGGTGCGGGTGCAGGATGCTTCAGGCGCCGAAACGCAACTGCCGGCCGACCGGGTGCTGATCGCCGTGGGGCGCCGTCCGCGCACGCAAGGCTGGGGGCTGGAAAGCCTGCAGCTGGACCGCAAGGGCAATGCGTTGCGCATCGACGACCAGTGCCGCACGTCCATGCGCGACGTCTGGGCCATTGGCGATATCGCCGGCGAACCCATGCTGGCGCACCGCGCCATGGCGCAGGGCGAAATGGTGGCCGAACTGGTGGCGGGCAAGCGCCGCCATTTCCAGCCGGCGTCGATTCCCGCCGTGTGCTTCACCGATCCCGAGGTCGTGGTGGCGGGCCTGTCGCCCGCCGATGCCGAAAGCGCAGGGCTGGATTGCCTGACGGCATCGTTCCCGTTCGCCGCCAACGGCCGCGCCATGACGCTGGAGTCCACCGACGGCTTCGTCCGTGTGGTGGCCCGCCGCGACAACCACCTCATCGTGGGGTGGCAGGCGGTGGGGCGCGGGGTGTCGGAACTGTCGACCGCATTCGGCCAGTCGCTGGAAATGGGCGCCACCCTGGAAGACGTGGCGGGCACCATCCATGCCCATCCGACCTTGGGTGAAGCGGTGCAGGAAGCTGCGCTCAAGGCGCTGGGCCACGCGCTGCATATCTGACGCCACGCCCGCTTCGGGCCGTACCGAACCGCCGCGCTCCGGGTTTGCCGGGGCGCGGCTTTTTTTTCAGGCAGGGCGGGCGTCAGGCATTCGGCACGCCGCTACTTGCTGCCGTCGATGTAGGGCCGCGACTGCAGGATCAGGATCTTGTCGCCTTGCACGGCCCATTCGATGTCCTGGTCCACGTTGCCCAGCCGCACCTTGATCTGATTGCCGACCGCAGCCAGCCTGGCGACCAGCGCGTCGTTCAGCACCTGGCGCGAGCCTTCGATGGGCACCTCGCGCACGCCGCCGGCGGCATCCGCCACCAGTTGCGTGTCTTCGGCCGACCGGCTCAACACCTGCACCGCCTTGGACCAGCTGGAATACATCAGCTGTTCAGCCTGGCGCTTGCCTTCCACCACCTTGATGCCCAGGCCGCGCTTGGCCGAAATGTACGTCACAAAGCGGCGCGAGGCGTCGAACGGATCACGCGTGATCATCACGCCTGAACTGTCCGAGGCCGCGGCCTGCTGCACCAGCACGGCCATGACTACGCCGTCCTGCCCGATGCCGGCCGCGCGCCGGGCCTCGTAGGCCTCGAAGTTGTAGATGGATGCCCACACCGTCAGCACGGCTTTGGGCAGCGCGTCGGCTTGCGTCACGTTGGGGACGGTGGTGTAGAGCCCCGCGCCGCTGAAACCCGGCAGGTCTTCTGAATTCGACGAACTGCGTACGAAGACGCCGCGGCCTTGCAGTTGCTGTTGCCAGCGTTCGCGCCAGGCGGCAGCAAGCGCCGGGTCGGGCTGGGCCTGGACGATGTCCTGGCGCAGCGCGGCGAGCTCGCTGCGGCGGACATTGGCGTCGCTGGCGAAGTCTGGCCGCTTCTCCAGCGCGGCGATGCGTTCCGGCACGTGCAACTGCTGCATGAATGCCGCGTATTGCGCAAAGGGGATGCAGAAGCCGTCGGGCACGCTGGCCAAGGGCGCCAGGGCGGATTTCAGCGCGCCCAGGTTGGCGGCCTTGACGCCGCAATGGCGGCTGTCGCGGGTGGCCATGCCGGCAAGCGGCTTGAGCGCCTTGACGGTCAGGTCGGGCTTGGGCAGCGGCAAGCCGGCAGCCTTGGGAGGGGGCGTCGCGGGCGCGTCGGGCTTGGCCACGGGCCGCACCTGATAGCCATTGCTGGAGACGTCCAGTTCCACCCACTGGCCGTCGTACTGGCGCAGCGCGGCCACCCCGTCGCGCACGTAGGCGTTCGGGATGCGCCAGCCCTTGGCCAGCAGGTTCACGTGCGACAGCAGCGTGGAGGGCCGTTGCGTGACCAATCCGGCGACGGGCGGCAGCGCGACCGGCACTTCGTCCAGCACCAGGATGTCGGTGGGCGCCAGATCGTGGGTGTCGTCCACCGAGGCCACGATGCGCAAGCGGCCTTGGGCGTGCCCGGTATTCAGCGGCAGGAAGGTCTGTTCCCGAAGCAAGGCCTCCTGGGTGACGAAGTCCAGGCCTGCGCGCTGCGCGGTCTGTTCGTGCATCGTGGAGTTGGCCTTGAAGCGCAGGGGCGCGTAGAAGGTCGCGCGCAGCCGATCGCCGGTCAGGGCCAGCAGTTCCGGCGTCAGCCGGTCGCCTTCCCAGAATTCATAGGTGTAGCCCGGCAGGTCGCGTTGCCAGCTCAGGGTGCCGAACAGCAGGCGGCGTTGCGGGTCTTTGTACTGGGCGATCAGCGTGGCCTTGTCCGTGCTGGGCAGCAGCCGGCGTTCGCGCGCGAAAGTCTCGTGCAGCGTGTAGCGCGGCGTGTCGATGTAATAGATGCGGTCGGCGTGCTTGCGGTCGATCACGAACAGCACATGGGGGATTTCAAGCGGCGTGCCGGGGTTGTACACGCGGGCCAACTGCTGGAATTCCGCCTGGGTACGGATCTGGCTCAGGAACGCGGGGCCGCCGCGCTTGGCGTCTTCGGCTTTGCGCGCTTCGATCTCGTCCGGCCGCAAGGGCCGGGAGTTTTCATAGGGGGAGGGCTTGCGGGCGGTTTGCGCCTGGGCGGCGGAACCGATCCCGACGGCGGCCAATCCCAGTGCGGTGAAGATGATCAGGCTGGGCCGGCGCAGCGGGCCAAGACGACGTGATGCAAGCGATAGGTGCATGAAAAGGCGGGTGGGACGCAGGGAGTTGCGATGATATCGGAGCACCTGCGCGGCGCCGTAGGCGGAGGTGTCCGGATGTATCCAGTCATTTGCTCAACCGTCATCCCGCAGGATAAATACCCAGTTTCAGTGATACGCGGGCAGGCGCGATTGCCGTGTAATCCAGGTTCGGCTTTAAGTCGCGCCGGCGACATGAGAACCCGATCGTCAAACACGCCCGACAGACCGGGTTCTTGTAGGGCCTTTGTGCAGGGACAGCAAATGCTGTCCCTGTTTTTTTTGGATTTTGCCGCTCGGCGCGGTCGCGGCGCCCAATGCAACAAGGCCCCCAAAAGGGGGCCTTGCCTTGCTACCCGCGCGGGCCGGAATCAGCCTTCGGCGGTTTCCGCCAGAATCCGCTTGGCTTCTTCAGCCACGCGCTCGGGCGCCGTGCCGCCGATGTGCTTGCGGGCGGCGACCGAGCCTTCCAGCGTCAGCACCTGGTGGACGTCGTCGCCGATCTGGGCGTGATACGCCTTCAGTTCGTCGGTGGACAGGTCGGCCAGGTCGCAGCCGCGCTGTTCGCAGTCGCGCACGGCGTGGGCCACCACTTCATGGGCGTCGCGGAACGGCACGCCGCGCTTGACCAGGTAATCGGCCAGGTCGGTGGCGGTGGCGAAGCCCTGCAGGGCGGCGGCGCGCATGTTGTCCGCCTTCACCTTGATTCCGGCAGCCATGTCGGCAAAGATCGTCAGCGTGTCGCGCACGGTGTCCACGGTGTCGAACAGGCCTTCCTTGTCTTCCTGGTTGTCCTTGTTGTAGGCCAGGGGCTGGCCTTTCATCAGGGTCAACAGGGCGACCAGGTTGCCGTTCACGCGACCGGTCTTGCCGCGGGCCAGTTCGGGCACGTCGGGGTTCTTCTTTTGCGGCATGATCGAGCTGCCGGTGCAGAAGCGGTCGGCCAGATCGATGAAGCCCACGCGCGGGCTCATCCAGAGCACCAGCTCTTCGGACAGGCGCGACACGTGCGTCATGATGAGCGCGCCGGCGGCGCAGAATTCGATGGCGAAGTCGCGGTCGGACACGGCGTCCAGCGAGTTGCGGCACACGCCGTCAAAGCCCAGCGTCTTGGCGACGCGTTCGCGGTCGATGGGGAAGGACGTGCCGGCCAGCGCGGCCGCGCCGAGCGGCAGGCGGTTCACGCGGCGGCGGCAGTCGGCCAGGCGCTCGGCGTCGCGGCCGAACATTTCAGCGTAGGCCAGCAGGTGGTGGCCGAACGTGACGGGCTGGGCGACTTGCAGGTGGGTGAAGCCGGGCATGATGGTGCCGGCGTTGTCCAGGGCGACCGCGGCCAGCGCATGGCGCAATTGGCGCAGCAGGTCTTGCAGGTTGTCGATTTCGTCGCGCAGCCACAGGCGGATGTCGGTGGCGACCTGGTCGTTGCGGGAACGGCCGGTGTGCAGGCGCTTGCCCGCATCGCCCACCAGTTCCACCAGGCGCTTTTCGATGTTCAGGTGGACGTCTTCCAGATCCAGCAGCCATTGGAAGCTGCCGGCGTCGATTTCAGACAGGATCTGGGTCATGCCGCGCTGGATGTCGGCCAGGTCCTGGGCGCCGATGATGCCTTGGGCGGCCAGCATGTCCGCATGCGCGAGCGAGCCCTGGATGTCGTGGCGCGCCAGGCGCTTGTCGAAATCCACGGACGCCGTGTAGCGTTTGACGAGTTCGGAAACCGGTTCCGAGAACCGGGCGGACCAGGCCTGCGCCTTATTGGCGAACTGGTTTTGATCGGAGGAGGGAGTGTTTGCCATGATGGGCGGAATTATAGGGCCTGCCGCCGGGACGGCGCACGCGGTGGGCTTGCCGGCCCCCGATCGGGCCATGGCGGCACCTTGGCCGGGCGCGACTTGTTGGATAATCCCCCGTTAGTTTCAAGAACTTAGAACGAGAACACGAGATATGCCCCTGGAATGGGAAGAACTGGTTACCCAACTTGATACCCACATGCCGCGCGAGGCCTGGGCGCAGACGCTGGTCGGCATCGGGGTGCTGATCCTGACGGCGCTGTTCGTCCAGTGGGTCGTCGCCCGGGTGGTGCTGTTGCTGGCGCACCGCGTGCTGGTGCTGAGCGGGCGCGGGGACTGGGACCAGGCCTTGCAGCGCCGCCGCGCCTATCAGAACCTCTGGTATGCGGTGCCGTTCGCCGTGGTGTCGCTGGGCATCGGACTGGTGCCGCACGTGGAGAAAGCGGTGACCATCGTGGGCCGCCTGGCGCACGCGGGCGCGTGGATCTGCGTATTCATCGCGTTCTCGGGGGTGTTGAGCGCCTGGCAGGACACGTATTCGGCCACGACGCGGGCGCAAACCCGGTCGATCAAGGGCTATATCCAGATCAGCAAGCTGATCCTGATGGCGGTCTGCACCGTTTTGGTGCTTTCCATCCTGATCGACCGTTCGCCGCTGTGGATGATCTCGGGCCTGGGTGCGTTGTCGGCGGTGTTGCTGCTGGTGTTCAAGGACACGCTGCTGTCGCTGGTAGCCAGCACCCAGTTGACCAGCAACGACATGCTGCGCATCGGCGACTGGATCGAAATGCCGCAGTCCAACGCGGACGGTTTCGTCAAGGACATCGCCCTGCATACCGTCAAGGTGCAGAACTGGGACAACACCGTCACCACGGTGCCGACCTACAAGCTCTTCTCGGAAAGCTATCGCAACTATCGCCACATGTTCGAGTCCGGCGGCCGGCGCATCAAGCGCACGCTGCGCATCGACGCCTCCAGCGTGCGCTTCCTGACCGACGACGAAGCGCAGCGCCTGATGCGGTTCCGCTTGCTGCACGATTACCTGCAAGCCAAGACCCAGGACATCGCGCAGGCCAACCAGACCATGGGCGAACTGGCCAGCGTGCCGGCCAACCGGCGGCGCCTGACCAACATCGGCACCTTCCGGGCCTACGGCCTGGCGTTCCTGAAGCAGAACAAGGAAGTCCGCCAGGACATGGCGATGATGGTCCGCATGATGGAGCCCACTGCCGACGGCATCCCGGTCGAGGTCTATTGCTTTACCGCAGTGACGGCCTGGGTGGAGTACGAGCGGATCCAGGGCGACATCTTCGACCATCTGCTGGCCATCCTGCCTGAACTGGGCCTGCGCCTGTACCAGCAGCCGTCCGGCGCCGACATCGGCGCGATGGGCACCCATCTGCGCGAAGGCGCCATCCAGGCAGCCTTGGCGGCCGAGCGTGACCGGCAGGCGCTGGCCCCGCCCATGGACGGGATGGCGGCCGAGCGCGGCATGACCGACGGCAAGATGCCCCGCTAGGCGGCGGCGCTGCGGGGCGGCGTGAGATAATCCGGCGGTTGGAACTTAGTCTTCATTGACCCAGGCGATCACCCCGATGTCGAACCCGTTCTTCAACCTGTATTCCCACGGCTTCGCCCGGGTGGCAGTCGGCGTGCCCGAATGCCGGGTCGCCGACCCGGCGTTCAACGCCGCGCAGACCATCGAGCTGGCGCAGCAGGCCGCCCAGGGCGGCGCCGTGCTGGTCGCGTTTCCCGAGCTGGGCCTGTCGGCCTATACCTGCGACGACCTTTTCCACCAGAAGGCCTTGCTGGACGAATGCGAGGCGGCGCTGGCCCAGGTGGTGCAAGCCACGGCCGAGCTGGATATCGCCGTCATCGTCGGCGCGCCGCTGCGCGTGTCGCATCAACTGTTCAATTGCGCGGTCGTGGCCGCGGGCGGGCGCGTGCTGGGCGTGGTGCCCAAGAGCTACCTGCCCAACTACGGTGAATTCTACGAAGCCCGCCAGTTCAGCGCCGCCGATTGCGCCGCCGCGACCGAGATCCGGCTGCTGGGCGAAACGGTGCCGTTCGGGCCCGAACTGCTGTTCCAGATGGAAAAGCTGCCGCTGTTCCAGTTCCACGTCGAAATCTGCGAAGACGTCTGGGTGCCCATTCCGCCGTCCTCGTTCGCGGCGCTGGCCGGGGCGACGGTGCTGGTGAACCTGTCTGCCTCGAACATCGTCGTGGGCAAATCGGAGTACCGCCATCAACTGGTGGGGCAGCAGTCGGCCCGCTGCCTGTCGGCCTATATGTACACGTCGGCGGGGCGCGGTGAATCGTCCACCGACCTGGCCTGGGACGGCCAGGCGCTGATCTACGAAAACGGCGAGCTGCTGGGCGA
>NZ_DBHKZA010000006.1:0-37308 GCF_057314935.1 Achromobacter sp. | reverse complement strand
TGCAAGGAGGTCTACAACATCCAGGTGCAGGCCTTGGTGCAGCGCCTGTCGGCCAGCAAGATGGCCAAGGTCGTCATCGGCATTTCCGGCGGGCTGGACTCCACCCACGCGCTGCTGGTCTGCGCCCAGGCCATGGATACGCTGGGCCTGCCGCGTTCGAACATCCTGGCCGTCACCATGCCGGGCTTTGCCACCAGCACCCGCACGTTGCAGCAGGCGCGCCGCTTGATGGCGGTGGTGGGTTGCACGGCGTCCGAGATCGACATCCGCCCCAGCTGCCTGCAGATGTTGAAGGACCTGGGCCATCCCTATGCAGAAGGCAAGCCGGTCTACGACATCACGTTCGAAAACGTGCAGGCGGGCGAGCGCACCAATCACCTGTTCCGGATCGCGAACTTCAGCGGCGCCATCGTCATCGGCACGGGCGACCTGAGCGAGCTTGCACTAGGCTGGTGCACGTATGGCGTGGGCGACCACATGTCGCACTACAGCGTCAACGCCAGCGTGCCCAAGACGCTGATCACGCACCTGGTGCGCTGGGTGGCCGAATCGGGCCGGCTGGGCGAGGAGGGCGCCGCGGTGCTGCTGGACGTGCTGGGCACGGACGTCAGCCCCGAATTGGTGCCTGGCGGCGCCGACGACAAGCCGGTCCAGAAAAGCGAAGACGCCATCGGCCCCTACGAACTGCAGGATTTCAACCTGTACTACACGCTGCGCTACGGTTTCGCGCCGACTAAGGTGGCCTTCCTGGCGCTGGCGGCCTGGCGCGACCGCGAGGCCGGCGCCTGGCCCGACGCCGGTCATGTGGCGCGCAACCAGTACGATCTGGCCGCCATCAAGCGCAATCTGAAGATCTTCCTGGACCGGTTCTTCCGCACAAGCCAGTTCAAGCGCACGTGCGTGCCGAACGCGCCGAAGGTCGGGTCGGGCGGTTCGCTGTCGCCGCGCGGCGATTGGCGCGCGCCCAGCGATTCCGAATCGGTGGTGTGGATGCGCGACGCCGAACGCATTCCGGACGCCGCGCCCGACGCCTGATACGGGTTCTCCCGCTACTGCGCCGCGATGCCGGTGGTATTCTCTTATTCATTGCGCCTTGCCTGCCGCGACGGCATGGCAAGGCGCCGCAACAGATCAAAAACCCAGGACGACCAACGTGAAACAAGTCACCGCCATCATCAAACCCTTCAAGCTCGACGAAGTCCGCGAAGCGCTGGCCGAAGTCGGCGTTAGCGGCTTGACCGTGACCGAAGTCAAGGGTTTCGGCCGCCAGAAAGGCCATACCGAGCTTTATCGCGGTGCGGAATACGTCGTGGACTTCCTGCCCAAGATCCGTGTTGAAGTCGTGCTGCCCGACGATCAGGTCGATGCGGCCATTGAAGCCGTGGTCAAGGCCGCGCGCACCGGCAAGATCGGCGACGGCAAGATCTTCGTCAGCCCGGTCGAGCAAGCCATCCGCATTCGCACCGGCGAAAGCGACGAAGAGGCGCTGTGAGCCTTACCTGTACTGCCTTGCGGTGAGCGGCGGCGGTTCCTCCGCCCGCGCTCATCCGCAACGCTGCGGCACCTTGCGCAGGCTTTCCGTATATCCCAGCGCCGCCACGCGGTCCGCCAGCTTCGCATACGCCGTGTCGCTCAGGCACGGCACGCGGGCCATGATCCACACATAGTCGCGCTTGGACCTGCCGATGATGGTGGTCTGGTAGGCGTCATCCAGGTAGGCGATGACGTATTCCGCTTCGATCGGCCAGAAAAACTGCATGCCCCAGACGGCGTTGCCCGTGCCCGGCCGCACCGTCGCCACGGGATGCATGGTGTCCTCCTTGGCGTCGAAGCTGCCTTTGCGGTAGCGGAAGTCGGTCTGGATCCTGCCGTCCGGCAATAGCCGGTAGCTTTCCACCGCGTCATAGGCGTTGCGCTCGGGCCAGCTGGGAATATGCGCGATCACGTACCAATCGCCCATGAAGCGGGACAGGTCGACGTGCTCCACCGGCGGCATGGGCGCGGGCGCGGCGCACCCCGTCAACACGCCGACGACGCCGGCACATACCGCGCGCAACAGGGCGGGCCTCATGATGGACGCGTGAAGCGGTAGTGGCCCACGCCCCATTGTTGTCCCTCGTCATAGCCGAAGAGCTCCGCGCACGCCATCCAGAACATGCGCCAGCGCTGGTTCCACAGGCCGGCCTGCGGACCGTAGGCAGAGGTCAGCACGGCCCTGGCCTGTTCGCGGCGGGCGTCCTGGTTGGCCAGCCAGTGGTTGGCCGTGCGCGCGTAGTGCGTGCCGTTGAGAAACCATTTTGCTTCCAGCTGCAGATCCCGCTGGAAGTGCAGCAGCGTATCGGCCGCAGGCATGATGCCGCCCGTGAAGAAATGCCGTCCCATCCAGTTGCCGGCGCCGCCGGTTTCGAACGGATAGGCCCGTTCGCGGTGGGCGAAGATGTGCACGAACAGCTTGGCGCCGGGACGCAGCCATTGGCCGATGCGCGCCATCAGGTCCTGATAGTTGCGCATGTGTTCGAACATCTCGACCGACACGCAGCGGTCGTAGGCGGCATGCGGCAGCGACAGCACGTTCACGTCGCAGGTAATGACCTGCACATGGCGCCAGCCGCGTTCGCGGCAGCGCGCCTCGATGTGCTGGCGCTGGGTCGCCGAGTTCGAGACCGCGGTGATGCGGGCGTTGGGGAAGTGTTCGGCCATCCACAGCGTCAGCGACCCCCAGCCGCAGCCCAGTTCCAGGATGTGCTGGCCGTCGGCGAGTTCCGCGCGTTCGCCATACAGGCGCAGCATGGCCGCCTCGGCCGCATCCAGCGTCTCGGCCCCCGTCGGGTAATAGCAGCTGGAATATTTCATGCGCGCGCCCAGGCAAAGCTGGAAGAACGCGGTGGGCAGTTCGTAGTGCTGCGTATTGGCGGCGTCGGTATGGATCGCCACCGCGCTCGCGCGCAGGCTGGCGATCAGCTGCTGGTCGCGCGCCGTCCAGGCATCGATGCCGCCGGCGTATTCCTCGGCCAGGCGTTCGGCGCACAGGCGGCGTATTCCCAGGCGCAGCAGCGCGTCGGGCACCAGGCCGCGTTCGGCCAGGCCAAGCAGGCCGGGAGCGGGGCGGTCAACGGCGAGTGGAGTGTCGTGCAGGGTCGCGGTCGTCATGGCGTGCCTCGTCAGGATTTGGGGAACCACGGAAAGAAAGCCGACGTGCGGCGTTGGTACTCGCGGTAGTCGTCGCCGCGTGTGCGCAAGGCCTGCTGCTCGGTGAAGGGGATGCCGCTGATCCAGCGCAGGAACACGTACATCAGCACGGGCCCCAGCCAGGACAGCCAGGCGAGGGGCGAGCCCCAGGCCAGCGCCACATAGCCGAACCAATGGCACCATTCGAAGAAATAGTTGGGATGCCGCGAATAGCGCCACAGGCCATCGCGGCAAGTCTGGCCGTGGTGCGCGGGGTTGTCGCGGAAGCGATCCAGTTGACGATCCGCGACCACCTCGCCGGTCAGCGCCGCCAACCAGACGGCAAGACCCAGCGCGACGGGCAGGCCTTGCGCCGGGCTGGCGCCAACCGCCAGGAACGGCAAGCTGAAGAGCATCACCAGGCCGGCCTGGAACATGAACAGGCCGAAGAATTTGCCTTGATGGCCATGCCAGCGCTCGCGCAGCGCGCGGTATCGTCCATCTTCCGCCTGCCGCACGCGACGCCACAGATGCGAGGCCAGCCGCAGGGACCACACGCCGGCCATCACGGCCAGGCATGCCCGGGGCACCCAGGCCCCTTGCCCGGTGGCCGCGACCAGCAACGCGCTGCCGCCCATGCCCAACGCCCAGACCACGTCGACGATGCCTGCATTGGCATGACGACGTTGCCAGTGCCAGGCCAGCGCCATGGCGGCAATCATGAAGACCGCGATGCTCAGCCATTGGTGAAAAGGGCTCATGCTGCCTCCCGTGTCCAGCGCTGCGCGCGGGTGGCGAGGACAGGCAGGATGCATCCCCATCCGACCGCCAACGCTGCGGTGGCGCGCCACGCGGGCGCGTCGAAGTGCACCGCCTGCCAACCGCGGGCGGCGGCCCAATACGCCATGGGCCCGCCGACCGCGCCGAACACGCAGGCCAGCCAGGGGTGCTGGCGCAGATAGGCCAGCGAGTGATTCAGCGTGAGGGCGAAACACGCCCACAGCGCCAGGATCCAGAGCGGCGCCGGCCAGGCGTCGGCGGCGTAGACCGACCAGCCCAGCCAGGACAGGCTTCCATCAAGCAGGCTGCCGCACAGCAGCGCGGCGACCGCCAGCTTTACGTCGGCGCGCCGCTGGTTCGAGCAGGCCAGGTGGCCGGTGATGAACGCCAGTGCCGTCGCCACGCCCGGCCAGGCCAGCCCGCGGCCGGCGCCGATGACGGCGCAGAACCAGACCAGTTGATACCCGAGCAGGTTGGCCCAGAAGCGCATCACACGTCCCCATGAACCCAGCGTTCGCCGGTGCTGCGGGCGCCGGGACGGGTCAGCAGCAGATGCGAGACGCCGATCGAACGTTCGCGGAAACCTCCCTCGCAGTACGCCAGATAGAACTCCCACAGCCGGCAGAAGCGGGCGTCGAACCCCTGCGCCTTGACTTCGGGCAGATGCGCCAGGAAACGTTCGCGCCACGCCTGCAGGGTGCGCGCATACGACAGGCCGAAATCTTCCAGGTGTACCAGGGCCAGGTCGCAGGCGCGGGTCTTGGCGCGCAGCATGGCCTCGATGGACGGAATGAAGCTGCCGGGAAAGATATGACGCTTGATGAAGTCCACCGACGCCAGCGCCTGCTGGTAACGGTGGTCTTCGATGGTGATGGCCTGGATCAGCGCCCGGCCTTGCGGGTTGAGCAGGCTGGCGACCTTGCGGAAATACGTCTCGAGATACGGGGCGCCGATGGCCTCGATCATTTCGATGGAGACCACCTTGTCGTACTGGCCTTGCAGATCCCGGTAGTCCTGCAGCACGACGCTGACGCGGTCACCCAGGCCGGCGGCGGCGACGCGCGCGGCGGCCAGGTCATGCTGTTCGCGCGAGATGGTGGCGGTCGTGACGTGGCAACCGTAGTGGCGCGCGGCATGGATGGCGAATCCGCCCCAGCCGCTGCCGATTTCCACCACACGGTCGCCAGGCCGCAACTCGAGCTTGCGGCAGAGGGTGTCCAGCTTGCGTCGCGACGCGTCTTCCAGCGTGTCGTCCGCATCCGCCCACAACGCCGATGAATACATCAGGTCCGGCGACAGGAACAACGAGAAGAAATCATTGCCCAGGTCGTAGTGGGCGGCGATGTTGCGGCGGCTGCCCTCAGGGGTATTGCGGTTGCCGGCATGCCAGCGCTTGAGCGCCCAGCCGGCCAGCCGGGCCAGTCCGGATTCCATGCCGTCCAGCGTGTCGCGGTTGCGCACCAGCAGCTGCACCAGGGCGACCAGGTCGTCGCAGGTCCACATCCCGTCGCCGAACGCCTCGCCGGCCCCGACACTGCCTTGCGTGGCGACGAGCCGGTAGAAGCCCATGTCCCTGACGGTCAGGCGCACGAGCGCCGCGCCGTTGCCCAGCGTCGCGCTGCCCAGGCTGTCTTCGATTGCCAGCCGGCCGCCGGTCAACGGCGAGAGGGCCGCCAGCAGGCGCTTGCGCAGCAGGCGGTCCAGCGCACTGACGGGGCGGCCGGCCGAGACGGCGGCGTGTTCGGATGGCGTCATGGCTTTCATTGCGGTTCTCCGTTGGGCGTGCGGGGATGGTCGTGGACGGGGTTGCCCTTGAGCCAGAGGCGCAGGGCTTGCCAGTGGATGCCGCCAATCACTTGCAGCGTCATCAGCGGAAATCGCCACAGCAGGCGCGCCAATGCCGCGCCGTCCAGCTCGCGGCGCTGCAGGGTCAGGTGGGCGTCGAATTGCGCCTGATCTTGCCGGCTGACGCGCATGTGGACCCGCAGATCCTCGCCCGGGGGGCTGAAGCGCCAGTCATAGGCGCAGTTCATCGGCATGAAGGGCGAGACGTGGAAGCGCTTGTCGAAACGCCAGATCAGGGACTCGCCGTGCCGTTCGGCGGTATCGGTCGGCAGCACGATAGCGTGGCGCTGCTTCCAGGGGGTGTTGGTGATCTCGGCCAGAATGGCGGCCAAGGTCACGCCGTCGGCTTCGTAACAGTAGTAGAAGCTGACCGGGTTGAAGACATAGCCCGCATAGCGCGGATGCGCCAGCAGCCGGATCGGCCCGTCGGGCGCGTCACGCATCGCGGCGCGCAGGCGCGCGCGGACCGCCTGCGCCAGCGGCAGGCCTGAGGCGCCGTCCAGATAATCGCTGCGCCGCCATTCGGCCAGGTTGCGCCGATTGGCCGACCACAGCCAGCGGTGCTGGAAGACCTGATCGATCTCGTCCAGATCCAGATACAGCTGCGCCATCCGGTAGCTGAAGCCGTGCGGGTGCGGCACGTGGCGCCTGTGCGTCACGCGGCCTTCATAGAGGGCGCTTTGGGGGATCATGCCGCCGCCCGGGACAACGGCGCAGCGCGCGACTGGATGCCGCGCACCACATCCAGGGCGCTGGCCACGCCGTCTTCATGAAACCCCCAGCCCCAGTACGCGCCTGCATACCAAGTGTGGCGATGCCCGGAGACCTCCGCGCGGCGCGTTTGCGCAGCCACCGAGTCCAAGGTGTAGACCGGATGGTGGTAGCGCATGCGGGCCAGCACCTGCGCGGGGTCGATGGCCTCGCTGCGATTGAGCGTCACGATGAATGGCAGGCGCGAGGACAAGCCCTGCAGCAGGTTCATGCAGTAGCTGACGGAGCATGGCGCGGACGGATCCGCCGGTACGTAGGCGTTCCATGCGGCCCAGGCCTTGCGCCGCTGTGGCAGAAGGCGGGCGTCGGTGTGCAGGACCACATCGTTGTCCTGGTAGGGAATCGCACCCAGCACCTGGCGTTCGGCAGGCGTCGGGTCCGCCAGCAGCTTGAGGGCCTGATCGCTGTGGCAGGCGAAGACCACTTCGTCGTAATGCGGCTGGCCGTCGCGCGAGGCGACCACCACGCCACAGGCCTGGCGCATGACCTGGTGCACCGGGCAGTTCCGGCGCTCGGTCACGTTCCACCGTTCGCGCAGGGCACGGATATAGCGGTTGGATCCGCCTTGCACGACACGCCATTCGGGTCGTTCGCTGACCTGCAGCATCTGGTGGTTGGCCATGAACTGCACCAGATAGCGGGCGGGGAAGTCCAGGATGCGCGCCGCTGGCGACGACCACAGCGCAGACGCCATCGGGATCAGGTGATCGGTCCGGAATGCGCTGCCATAGCGGTGCCGGGCAAGGTAGTCGCCCAGCGTCGGGCCGGGATCGTCAGTGGCCAGCAACGCGGGCGACTCGCGGTAAAAGCGCAGCAGGTCGCGCACCATGCCCAGAAAGCGCGGCGACAGCAGGTTGCCGCGCTGGCAGAACAAGGTGTCGAGCGAGGTCGCGTTGTATTCCAGACCCCCCGCCTGCTTGTGCACCGAGAAGCTCATGGTGGTGGGCTGCGACGGGACGCCAAGCTCGTCCAGCAAGGCCGTGAAATGCGGATAGTTGGCCGGGTTGTGGACGATGAAGCCGCTGTCTACGGCATAGCGCCGGCCATCCTGTTCCACCTGATGGGTATGGGTATGGCCCCCCAGATAATCGTTGGCCTCGTAGAGCGTCACGTCGTGGTCGCGGCCCAGTTTCCAGGCGCAGACCAACCCCGAGATGCCGGACCCGATGATGGCGATGCGCATGGTCATTCCTTGGCGCGCGCCAGCACCCAGGCCGGCACGGGTTTCAGGTCCCAGATCAGGCCTGCGGCCGCCAGCAGGCGCAGGCCATACCAGGTGATGTCGATCTCCCGGGCACGGAAGCCCTGGCGGGCTGATCCGGGATAGAAATGGTGGTTGTTGTGCCAGCCTTCGCCAAAGGTCAGCAGCGCCAGCCAGGCGTTGTTGCGGCTGTCGTCCAAGGTGTCGTAGCGGCGCTTGCCGTAGCGGTGCGCCAGCGAATTGATGGTGACCGTGGCATGGAACAGCGCGACCGTCGAGATGAAAAAGCCCCACACCAGCATCTGCGGGCCGCTGGTGCCGAGCCCGGGCGCCAGGCGTTCCAGCACCGCGCCCAGCGCATAGCAGGCGAGCGCCAGCGCGACGGGCACGGCCGCATCGAAGCGGTCCAGCCAGCGCAGTTCGGCGTAGCGGCGCAGGTCCGGAACACGCGCCATGTCGGTGGCGAAGGCGCGCGGCGTCAGGAACCAGCCCATGTGGCTCCACCAGAAGCCATGGCGGGCGGGCGAATGCAGATCCTGTCCGTCGTCGGCGTGGCGGTGATGGTGGCGGTGGTGCGCCGCCCACCACAAGGGGCCGCGCTGGGCGCACGAGGCGCCCAGCACGGCAAAGGCCAATTGCATGCCGCGCGAGGTGCGGAAGGTGCGGTGCGAGAAATAGCGGTGGTAGAAGCCGGTCAGGGCGAACATGCGCACGGCGTACAGCATTGCCGCCATGGCCAGGGCCACCGGCGAGACGCCCGTCCACAGCGCGCCCAGGCAACCCGCGTGCAGCAGCGCGAAGGGCAGCGCCCGCGCCCAGTCGATCCGGTTGGGGTCGCCGTCGGGCGCACCGTCGGCCTGGGTGTCTACCCAACGGCGTATCGAGGCGGTCCAGCCAGTGAATTCGGGGCGCATCATCATGTCCTGTTCGAGACGTGCAGGGATATACGGGTGTGGACGCGTCTCGGATGCATTGGTGAAAACCCTAGTCGCAGCCACCGGTATGCGCTTGCGGCGATAGCGACGGCGCGTGGGGCCCGGCCACGAACGCGCTGAAGTCGTCCAGCACCGGCGCGCGCCAACGCAGCGGCCGCGCCAAGGCGCCGACCAGCAGCTTGTGGCCCAATCCCGGGTATTCGACCAGGCGCGCGCAGGCGCCGGCTGCGTGCAACGCCCGCGCCAGGCTGGCGCTGTTGCGCTGCGGGTCGACCGTGGTGTCGGCGGCGCCGGTCAGCAGCAGGCCCGGGGGCGCGGCGGCGCTGACGTGCCGGATGGGCTGCGAATCCACGGGCGTATCGGGAAACAGGAAGACCGGTCGCACGTCGCGCGCGACGATGGGCAGGAAGTCGTAAAGGCCCGCCAGCCCGATCCAGCCGGCCAGCGTGCCGGGGGTGGTGCCGGCTCCCTGCAGCCAGCGCGGGTCCAGCGCCAGCATCGCGGCGATATAGCCGCCCGCGCTGTGCCCGGCTACGAAGACCCGGCCAGGGTCGCCGCCGTAGCTGCCGATATGCTGTTGCGTCCAGGCCACGACCTGGGCGGCGTCTTGCAGGAAGGCCGGGTAGCGGGCTTCAGGGTAAAGGCGGTAATCGGCGATGACGGCGACGATGCCGCGCGAGGCCAGCGCATCGCCCGCGAACCGGTAGTCGGCCCGGTCGCCGCTGCGCCAGCTGCCGCCGTAGAAGAACACCACCACCGGCGCGCGGTCCGCGTCGGGGGGCGCATAGATGTCCAGGCGCTGGCGTGGCAGCGGGCCGTAGGCGACGCCGGGTGTAGCCCGGCTGGCGGCGTCGGGCACGGCGCCGTTCAGCAGCGTCAGCGGGGAACAGGCGGCCAGCAAGGCCGGCACGGCCAGCACCAGGCCGGCGACCAGCAAGATCTCGAGCAGGCCGCGAGGGCCGGCGCCTGTCCAGAAAGGCATGGGATGCTCCGCAATGGGGACACCCCTCTATACGGGCCGGAACCCGCGCTGGATGCAGGTCAGATCTTCAGCACGTCGCCGCTCATGATGACCGGGCCTGTCGGCGCGCCGGTCGGCGACCCGCCCGGCGGCTCAAGGGTGATGGCCAACTGCTGGACCCCATCCAGGCCCTGGGCGCGCCGCAGCGCGGTCTGGCCTTCGGGAGACACCAGGCCGACCGATTGCGGCGCCTGGCCGGGAGGAATGACCCAAAGCTCCAGGGCCTTGTCGCCGGCGCGTGTCGCCAGGTTCTGCAGCGCGTGGACGTGCAGGCCGCCGGCTTCGTCGGCGCGCACCACCAGCATGGCTTGCGCTTCGGGGCTTTGCAGCACGGCCATGAGTTGCGCCCGGGCGGCGCGGTCGACCTGCGTGGGATAGACGATGACGCCTGCCATCAGCAAGGCAGCCAGCGCGCCGCTGGCCACGCGCCAGAACGCCAGGCCCCGCCACCACGGGGCGGCGCCGGGACGCAAGCGGGATTCGATGGCGCGCCAGACGCGCCGGGGCGGCGTCTTGGGCGGCAGCGACCAAAGCAGGGGATAGATGTCGCCTTCCCACTCGCGCACCTGCCGTCGCAGGTTGGCATCGGCGGCCATCAGTCCTTCGAAGCGGCGGCGCGCGCCGCCGCGCATGGCGCCGGCGACATAGTCGGCCGCCAGCCGGGCGCGCAATTGCGGATCGCGGTAGTTCATGACAGGCACCTCTTGAGCCGTTCCATGCCGCGGCGCACCCAGCTTTTGATGGTGCCCAGGGGCGTCTGCAGGCGCCCGGCGATCTCGCTGTGGCTCAGGTCATCGAAGAAAGACAGCGCGATGGCCGCGCGCTGCGGACCCTCGAGTTGCTTCAGGCAGTCGGCCAGGCGCCGGGCATCCTGATCGGTCTGCAGGCGTTCGAATGGGCCCGGCGCGTCGTCCGCCCACGCCAGCGTCAATTCGCCGTCGGCGTCGGGACGCTCCAGGTCCGGCCTGCGCAGCAGGTCGATGCAACGGTTGCGCACGATGCGCGTCATCCAGGTCATGACTTGGCTCTGCTCGGAAGAATAGCGGGCGGCGTTGCGCCAGATATTGATGAAGCTGTCCTGGAGGACCTCCTCCGCCCAGTCGCTTCGTCGCAATATACGTACGGCGAGCGCAAACAGATGCGGGGACGTCTGGCGGTAGAGTTCGGCCAACGCGGATTCCTGGCCGCGCGCGCAATCCTGTATGAGGGCCTGCAGACGAATCGGGTCGGGCATGGCGAATATCCGGGGTCACATGGCGTGCGGTCGCGGAACGCGACGGAGTCGGGGCAGCGGCATAACGAACGGCCAAGCCATGGCGCAATATTACAGAAAGGCGCGGGATTGTCCTTGGATGCGGCCGCATCCCCCCCCGGGGGGATCGCGCGTCAGCGGATCAGCTGATTCATTTCCAGGATCGGCATCATCACCGCCAGCACGATCAGCAGCACGAAGCCGCCCATCAGCAGGATCAGTGCCGGCTCCAGCAAGCCCGTCATCGCCATCGCGCGCCGTTCCAGGTCGCGCGACAGGTTCTGCGCGCCGCGGTCCAACAGCTCGGGCAGGCGGCCGGTCTTCTCGCCGCTGGCGATCAGATGCACCAGCAGTGACGGAAAGACCTTCTGCGCGCCCAGCGACGCCGACAGCGCCGCGCCTTCGCGCACGCGCTCGGCCGCTTCGTCCACCGCCTGGCGCAGCACGTCGTTGCTCAAGGTGCGCCGGGCGGCGTCCAACGCGGTCAACAGCGCCACGCCGCTGCCGCAAAGGATTGCCAGCGTGGACGCGAAGCGCGCCGCATTCACGCCCAGCACGAAGCGTCCTGCCAGCGGCAGCCGCAGCACGCGAGCGTGCCAGGCCCGGCGCGCCGCCGGCGCCCGCAAGGTATAGCGCCACAAGGCGATCAGCAGCACCAGCGCAACGCCTGTCACCATGCCCCATTCGCGCACATAGTCGGACAGGGCCAGCATCACGCGGGTCAGCATCGGCAACTGCTGCTTGGCGTGATTGAAGGCGGACACCACCTGCGGCACCACGTAGCCCAGCAGGAAGATGACGATGATGACCGATACGCTGGCCACCACGGCCGGGTAGATGAACGCGGTCATCACTTTGCTGCGCAGGGTGTTGCGCTCTTCGATGTAGTCCGCCAGCTTTTCCATTACCTGAGCCAGGTCGCCGGACTCTTCGCCCGCGCCGATCAGCGCGCGGTAGATCTCGGGAAAGTCGCGGGGGCGCGCGGCCAAGGCGGTGGACAGCCGGTGGCCGGCGCGCACGTCGTCGCGCACGCTGCCCAAGGTGGCGGCGATGTGCTTCTTTTCGGCTTGCTCCAGCGTGGCCGACAGTGCGGCGTCCAACGGCAGCCGCGCGGCAAGCAGGCTGGCCAACTGGCGCGTCAACCAGGCCAGGTCGGCATCCGACAAGCGGGTGCGCAGGCTGGCGCCCAACCCCTCCGCCCGTGCTGCCAACGCGGTAGACAAGGGCAACAATCCGCGGCCGCGCAACTGGTTGCGGGCACCCCGCTCGGAGTCGGCATCAATCGTGCCGCGCACGATTTTGCCCAGCGCGTCGGTCGCTTCGTAACGGAAGGAAGGCATGGTTGAGGCAAGGGGCCGCACGCAAATGCGAAACGTGCAAGAGCCCCGAATTTAAAGGGTTTCCAGCCAGTATGTTGCATGTCAAATATGACCGTAGTGTTGCACTGTCACCCCGTATACTCCGACGCGCTTTCACGTTTTTTCACACGATTTCACGTCTCAGGCACCTATCTCGTCATGCGTCATCTCGCGCAGTTAAGCCTTGCGGTCTTGCTTGCAGCAAGCCAAATCGGACCGGCACTCAGCACGGCCCACGCCCAACAGGCGGACAACCGTGTCAGCCTGAATTTCGTCGACACCGATATCCCCGCCGTGTTGCGCGCGCTGTCGTTGTTCACGCAGCGAAACTTCCTGGTCGACCCTCGCGTCAAGGGCAAACTCACGCTGGTGTCGGACCGGCCCGTCGATAGCGGCCAGGCGCTGGCCATGCTGACCGGGGCATTGCGCCTGCAGGGATTTGCGATCGTCGACGTGGACGGCGTGACGCGGGTTGTGCCCGAGGCCGATGCCAAGCTGCAAGGTAGCGCGGTGGTGGGCAATACGCGGCCTGCTGCGCCCGCTGCCGGCACGCCGGCCGGCGGCGCCGCGCGCGCGCCGGTGCCCGTGTCGGCTTTTGCCAAGGGCGCGAGCAGCGGTGAAATGCTGACGCGCGTGTTTCCGCTGAAGTACGAGAACGCCGCGAATCTGGTGCCGGTGCTGCGGCCCATGGTGCCGCCGAACAACCCCATCAATGCCTATCCGGGCAACAACACGCTGGTGGTGACGGACTACGCGGATAACCTGGAGCGGATCGCGCAGGTCATCGCGCGCATCGACGTCCCCAGTTCGATCGACACGGACGTGGTGCCGGTGCAGTCCGGCATCGCGACCGACATCGCCATCCTGGCCTCGCAGCTGCTGGATACGCAAAGCAGCGATCCGACCCAGCGTATCGCCGTCGTGGCCGACCCGCGCAGCAACAGCGTGCTGGTGCGTTCCGGCAGCCCTGCGCGCACGCGGCTGGCCCGCGACCTGATCATGAAGCTGGACGCGCAGCAGAATCGCGCGGGCAACCTGCACGTGGTCTACATGCGCAACGCGCAAGCCACGCGCATCGCCGAAGTGCTGGGTGGCTTGCTGACCGGGCAGGCGAACGCCGCGCCGGGCGCCAACGGTGCCGCAGGAGGGGCTTCGGGCCCCACGGGCGGCGCGCAAGGCGGCGCCCGCCCGCAGAACACCGCGTCCAACACTGGCGGCCAGATGGGGCAGGGCATGTCGGGGTCGTCCAAGGGCGGCCTGTCGGGCGAGCAGGAACGCATTTCGCGCGAAGACAACAGCACCCAGGCGGTGTCGTATTCGGCAGGCGGGGCCACCATCCAGGCAGATCCGGCGACCAACTCACTGATCATCTCGGCGCCGGAGCCGCTGTACCGCAGCCTGCGCGAGGTGATTGACCAACTGGACCAGCGCCGCGCGCAGGTGCTGGTGGAAAGCCTGATCGTGGAAGTCAGCGAACAGAAAGCCGCGGAATTCGGCATCCAGTGGATGACGGGCGCGGGCAACATCAACAGCGGCGGCACCAGCTTCATCGGCGGCACCAACCTGGGCGGCAGCGGCATCACCGGCACGGGGCCGACGTCGATCGACGCGCTCGGCAGCGGCTTGAGCCTGGGCGTGGTCAAGGGCACGGTGGACGTGCTGGGCAACAAAGTCATCAACCTGGGCGTGCTGGCGCGCGCCATGCAGAACTCGGGCGAAGCCAACATCCTGTCCACGCCGAACCTGCTGACGCTGGACAACCAGTCCGCCAGCATCCTGGTCGGCAAGACCGTGCCGTTCGTGACGGGGCAGTACGTGACCTCGGGCAGCAATGGCAGTTCCAACCCGTTCCAGACGATCGAGCGTGAGGACGTGGGCTTAAAGCTGAACATCCGTCCGCAGATTTCGGAAGGCGGCGCCGTCAAGCTGGACATCTACCAGGAAGTCAGCAGCATCGACGAAAGCCGCTCCAACGCGACCACCGGCATCGTGACCAACAAGCGCGCCATCGACACCAGCGTGCTGATCGACGACGGCCAGATCATCGTGCTGGGCGGCTTGCTGGAAGATAATGTGACGCTCACGACCAACGCCGTGCCGGGCCTGAGTTCGCTGCCGCTGATCGGGTCGCTGTTCCGCTACGACTCGCGCAAGCGCACCAAGACCAACCTGATGGTCTTCCTGCGCCCGTACGTGGTGCGCGACGCGAACCGTAGCGCCAGCGTCACCATGGACCGCTACGACTACATGCGCCGCGCCCAGGCCGCCACACAGCCCGGCGAACATTGGGTGCTGCCCGACATGCAGGCGCCGATGCTGCCGCCGCCCGGTTCCGCGCCGTCCGTGTCGAACAACGCATATGACCTGCGGCCGGAACAGCAGGCGGCCACGATGCGCCGTCCGCCGCCCGCCACCGTGGAATCTTTCGCGGTGCGTCAATATCCAGGCATGGCGGCGCAGCGCGACGCGTCGATGCCGATGCGCGTGTCGCAGTCGGTCACGATGGGCGTGGCAGTGGACCCCGAGTCGCTGCTATGAGCGCGCATCCCTTGCCCTATGCCTGGGCGCGCGCGCAGCGCGCCGTGCTGTCGCTGCGTGCGGGGCAGGTGCAGTTGACGGTCAGCCCGCGCACGCCCGATTGGGCGGTGCGCGAGATCCGCCGCTGCCATGGCGATATCGCGCTGGCGCACGTCGACGACGAGGCGCTGGAGACCTTGCTGACGGCCGCCTACAGCCATTCCGAGGACGCGGCGTCCGTCATGGGCGTGGCCGAAAACGAGATCGATCTGGACCGGCTGCTGCAGGACATGCCCGAAGTGGCCGACCTGCTGGAGGCGCAGGACGACGCGCCCGTCATCCGCATGATCAATGCGCTGTTCGCGCAGGCGGCGCGCGATGGCGCCAGCGATATCCACATCGAGCCCTTCGAGACGCATTCCGTGGTGCGCTACCGCGTGGACGGCACCTTGCGCGATGTGGTGTCGCCGCGCAAGGCCCTGCATGCGGCGTTGATTTCGCGCATCAAGATCATGGCGCATCTGGACATCGCGGAAAAGCGCCTGCCGCAGGACGGCCGCATCGCGCTGCGCGTGGGCGGGCGGCCGATCGACGTGCGCGTGTCCACCCTGCCGACCGGGCATGGCGAACGCGCCGTGCTGCGCCTGCTGGACAAGGAAGCGGGGCGGCTGCAGCTGGAACGCCTGGGCATGTGCCCGGAGGTGCTGACGCAGCTGGACCGCCTGATCCGGCAGCCGCACGGCATCGTGCTGGTGACGGGGCCGACTGGCAGCGGCAAGACCACCACGCTCTATGCGGCGCTGAGCCGGCTGGACGCCGCCACCAGCAACATCCTGACGGTCGAAGACCCGATTGAATACGACCTGTCGGGCATCAGCCAGACCCAGGTCAACGCCAAGATCGACATGAGTTTCGCACTGGCCCTGCGCGCGATCCTGCGCCAGGACCCGGACGTGATCATGATCGGCGAAATCCGTGACCTTGAAACCGCGCAGATCGCCGTGCAGGCCTCGCTGACGGGCCACCTGGTGCTGGCCACGCTGCACACCAACGACGCCGTGTCGGCCGTGACACGCTTGACGGACATGGGGGTCGAGCCCTTCCTGTTGGCCTCGTCGCTGCTGGGCGTGCTGGCGCAACGCCTGGTGCGCAAGCTGTGTCCTGAATGCAAGAAGCCGGCCATGCTGGAAGGCAGGCAGGTGTTCCACCCGGTGGGGTGCCCGACCTGCAACCACACGGGCTATAGCGGACGCTCGGGCATCCACGAGCTGTTCACGGTGGACGACGACGCGCGGCGCCTCATCCATGAGGGCCGCGACGAACGCGAATTGCGCCTGGCCGCTGTGGCGGCCGGCATGCGGACGATGCGGCAGGACGGCCAGCGCTGGGTGGATGGCGGGCAGACCTCGCCCGAAGAAATCGTGCGCGTCACGCGCGACGCCTAGCGCCGCGCGCGGACACCGGCAAGAGCTACTTGCCGGTGCCGAACACCACCGTATCGTTCGCGCGCCGGCCAAGGGTGGACATCAATCCGTCCAGAGCGGCGCGCTGGGCGTCGGTGGCCGACGCTGCAAACGTGGCCTGGCCCTCGAAACTCACCCCCCGGGCCGTTGCATTGCCTTGGCCAGACACCGCCAGCACGCCGCTTTCCGTGCTGAGCGTCAGCGCGGCGCCCGGTTTTCCGGTGCCCTGTGCCCGCAGCAGGTAGGTGCCGACAGGCGCCACGGAGGTCAGTGCCGTACCGGCATTGCGCCAGCGCAGATCGGCGATCGGGCCGTTCGGCGGAGTCCCGCCCAGGCGCAGGGCCTGCCAACTGATCTCCAGCATGCCTTCGGGCGCCAGCGTGTTCCAGGGGGCGCCCAGCGCCGGCAAGACCGAGGCAGGCACGCGCAGGGACTGGGCCGGCAGCGACAGGCCGGTCCATCCGACACGGGCCCGCAGCGGGCCTTGCAGCCACGGGTGCGTCACCTCCAGCGCCATCGCGTTCCAGCGCCATTGCCATTGCACGGGCTGGGGCAGCACGCGTTGCGAGCCCTCGGGCCCCAATGCGATCCAGGCGCTGCCCTGCCACACGGTGCCGCTGGCGTCGGCCAGCGCCACCAGCGATTGGCCGGGCTGCAGGGCCAGCAGCCATCGCGCCGGCAGCACGCTGACGCCGGCGGCCAGCGCGCAGGCGCCGCTGGCCAGCAGCAGGGCGGCCGCGCGCTTGTTGATCCTGGGTAATGGCATCAGCGAGCTCCCGCCTTGTCCGGCAGGGCCAACGTCACCTGGCCGTTCACCAGGCCGGGCAGCGGCCGGCCATTGGGGTTGGCGGCGCGGGTCAAGTCGACCTTTTGCGTGGCCAGGCCCCAGTCGCGGCCCGCAGCGTCCAGCCAGCGCAATAGCGCGGACGACGGGGCCTGGTTCAGGGCGAGTTGCACACCGGCGCCGGATTCTGGTTCGCCCAATGTCCACATGCCTGCCGGCAGGCCCGCGCGTTCCAGGCTGGCGCCCAGTTCCGCCGAGGTGGGCATCGCGGCGGCGGGCGTGGCGGACCGTTGACGCAGGGATCGGACTTGGGCCGTCAGGTCGGCGACGCTGGCGGCCTGCGTGCGCAGGGCGGGCAAGTCGGCCTGAAGCTTGCGCACCGTATTCAACGGCGGTTCGATCAAGGTGACGAAGATAACGGCCGAACCCAGCAGGGCGGCCGCGCCCGTGACCAGCCGGCGTTCGCGCGGCGCCAGGGCGTCGTAGCGCTGCCGCGCCCGGGCAAGCGCCGGGTCTACAGGCTTGCGGACGGATTGCCAGGCGTGTTGCAGGCGTTGGTTCAGTGTCATGGTTGCTTGCGCAGGATGCGCCAGGTGTTGTCGGTGTCGCCGCGTTCGAGCTTCAGGCCCAGGGCTGCCGCCTGCTGGATGAGTGCCGGCGTTTCCGCGACGCGCTGCGCTTGTTCGCCCGCATCGGCCAGGTGCAGGGTCAGCGCCTGATCGGCATAAGTCAGGCGCGCAACCTTGTCGGCCGCGAAGGGCAGCGTCTGCGCGGCGGCGCGCGCCAGCGGCAGGAAGTCGGCGGCGCTGGCCGCGCCGCGGTTGGCTTGCAGCGCGTCCAGGCCCTGCTGGGCCTGGCGCGGGGGGTCCAGTACCACGGGCAGATCGGGGAAGGCGGCGATCACCTGCTGGCGCATCCCGTTCTTCAGCGCGTCGGCTTCAGCGCCCAATTGGGCGGCATGGATGTTCAGGCCGGCGATCCAGACAAGGGCGGCGGCCGCGCTCCAGCGCCAGACGGGGCGCCAACGCGATACGCGGGCCGGGGCCAGTTGCGGCATCGCCAGCGACCAGGACGGCGAGGGCGCGCGCCAGCGCGGATCCGCCGGGTCGCGCAAGGGCGCGTCGGATTCGGGCGCCAGGGTCTGTGGCGCGATGAGCGCATGCGCACGCAAACCCTGCGCATTCAGCAAGCTCCACGCCCGCCGCACGGGTTCGCGCGGCGCCCAGGCCAACGGCACCTTGCCGTCGGCGCCGCGCGGGCCGTAGCCGATCGCCAGCGCGTCCAGGTCGCTCAGCACCAGCGGTTCCAGCGCGCTGTGCACCGCAGCGGCCAGGCGTGCGCGGGCAACGGCAGGGATCTGCACCGTGGTGGCGATGACGTCGGCCGGATGCAGCACGGCCTCGCACGCGGCATTGGGATAGGCATTGCCCATGGCCTGCAAGGTCAGTTCGCCTTGCTGCGCGCAGCGTCCGCGCCGATCGAACCAGGCATAGGACAGCGGCGAGCTGGCGCTGAACTCATCCAGGGGCGGCAGCGCGATTCTCAGGGAGTTTTTCATTCAGTGTCTCGTGTCCATATGGTGTCGGGCGCGGCAGGCGGGGCGCTACGCACCAGGGCCTGCATGGATACCCGGGCCCGTTCATAGACCACGGTGCCGCTGGCCATGAACCAGCCGCTGGCAGTCGTGACGGTGGGCGCAGGCGCGTCCACGCCGGTGCCGGCAAGCCGGTTGGCGAAGTCGCCCGCGTTGTTGAACCAGTTGCCGCGGTCACGTTCCCCCGTCATCGCGCGCGCCTGACTGAGCGACAGGCCGGGCACCAGCGCGGCGATAACCTCGGCCGGCGCGGTGTTGACGTTGACGCTGGTGGCGACCGGAAGCACCGTCATCGTGCGGCGCAGCGCATTGCGCACGGGCGGTTCCAGCCCAAGCTGGGCGGCGATCTCGTCCACGCCGCGTGGCAGCGGCGCGCGCGCGTCGGGCGCAGGGACCGGCTGGCCGTTCGACGAGGCGGGCGAGTCGGCCGCCAGCGCCGGCGGCTGCGCGGCAGCAACGATGTCGATGATGTGCGCGGCCAGGGTGTCGGGCAGTTGCTGCACGTTCAGCAGCCGGCGCAATACCTTTTCCTGTTCGGGTTGCGGCACGCCGTTGCGGGCCAGATTGCTCAGGTTGTACTTGCCTTGCTCGTCCTGCACGCGGCCCGAGAACACGGCCACGCGGTCGTCGCCCGGCCGCTCGATGCGGGTGTCCAGCACCGGCGTCGCCCAGATCTGGTCGCCGCGCGTGGTGGACTCGCGTTTGCCGTGATCGCGGATGACCAGGCGCGCCCAGTCGATGCCGCCCGCCAGCATCACGCGGGCCTGCACGCGGGCCAGCTCGTTTTCCACGCGGCGAGTGCTGGCGGTCTGGCGCTGGAAGAGGCTGGTGGTCAGCGCCGCCACGATCGCGACGATGATCAACGCGCTGATGACTGCCGCGCCGCGCTCGCGGGCCGGAGGACACACCGTCATGGCAGCTCCAGGATACGGGTGTAGCGCTGCGGCGCATTGGCCTCGCCGCGTTCCAGCATGATCTCGATGCCGGTGGGCGCGGTGGCGAAACTGGCATTGGCATCGACCCAGCCCGTGCCCGGGATCCAGGCGCGCACGCGCATTGCCCGCACGCCGGGCAGGAGCAGCACGCCGTCGGTCGCGGCCGGCAGCGGGCTGCGCGGCGCGGACGGGCCGCTGGCGCGCCACAGGCCGTCCGCCCGCACTTGCCATTGCACGCGTTGCCACAGGCCGTTGCCGTCGGGATCAGGGCGCAGCAGCTCCAGGGTGTTGCCGCCGCTGGTCCGGCGCAACAGGCGCAGGCCGCTGGTCAAGACCAGCGCGTCCTTGCCCGCGGGATCGAAGCCCGGCCCGGTGTAGGACAGCTCGACGTCGCGGCCCATCTGCCCCAGCGTGCGCACGATGGCGTCCGTGTCCTCGGCCTCCTGCTCGATCCAGTCGCGCGCGCTGGACACGCTGGCCAGGCCGCGCCACGCCATCAGGCTGACCAGCGCCATCAGCGCCAGCGCCACCAGCACTTCGATCAGCGTAAAGCCGGCCTGGGCGGCGCGGGCGCGAACGGGGGGAAAAGCGGCGCGGCGCATGGTCATCGCAGGCTGGACAACAGCCCGTCCAATTGCAGTAGCACGGCGTCCGGACGCGCGGAGCGCGTGTCATGGACATTGACGGAAACCTGCCGGAAGCTGCGGTTCATGGAATTGGTGAAGACCAGTTCGCATTGCAGCGCGCGGCCGCCCTGCGGGCAGGGCACGGTTTGCGTGCCGGCGCGCGGCAGCACCTGATCCAGCCGCAGCTGGGTCAAGGCGTTCTGCGCGGCCAGCAGCGCCAGCGTCTTGTCCTGCAAGGCGCGGTTGTTGGCCGACATGACGCCGGTCGCGCGCAGGGCGGCGGCCATCGCCACGGCGATGATGGCCAGCGCCACCAGCACTTCGATCAAGGTGAAGCCGCGCTGGCGGTCGGCGGGGCGGGGCGGTTCAGCGGATGTCATAACGGCCCGAGGCGTCGCGTTGCAGGGTGATGCTGGCATCGCCGGCACGCAGCGTAAGCGTCATCGGGGCGGCGACCCATTCGGTGTTGAAGACGAGCGGCCGGTCGGGATCCAGCCGCAGCTGGACCATGCCCGCCGCCCAGGTCTGCGGGCGCAGCATGTCGTCGTGTTCCAGGCGGTCGACGGGCACGGGCGAGTCCTCTTGCGCGCTAGGGCCCGGCAGGCGCCCCTGGCGTTCGAATGACCAGCCTTGGCCATTGGCCAGCCAGCGGATGGGGCGGCCGTCGCTGCGGGCTTCGCTCTGGGCCACCGTGAAGGCGTCGGCCAGGCGTTGGGCGTCGCTGCGCAGGCCGTTGTCGCGCTTGCCGATGGACAGGCTGACCATGCTGGCCGCGATGGCCACGATCACCAGCACCACCAGCACCTCTACCAGCGTGAAGCCGCGTTCAGAGCTCCCAGGAACCGATGTCGGCATCGCCGTTTTCTCCCCCGGGCTTGTTGTCGGCGCCGAACGAGAAGACATCGATGTCGCCCTTGACGCCGGGGCTCAGGTATTGATACGGGTGACCCCAGGGGTCATTGGGCAATTTGTCCAGGTAGCCGCGCCAGTTGTTGGCGCCGTCGGGCTTTTCGGCCAGCGCGCGCAGGCCTTGCGCCGTGGTGGGATAGCGCCCGTTGTCCAGCCGGTACAGCTTCAATGCCTGCATGATGCCCGCGATGTCCTGGCGCGCGGCGACTTGCCGGGCCTGGTCGGGACGGTCCAGCACGCGCGGCACGATCAGGGCCGCCAGGATCCCCATGATCACAATCACCACCATGATCTCGATCAGGGTGAAACCTTGCTGGCGGGCTAGCCCACGCGGTAACTGACGCACTTTGCAACTCCGGTCTTTTGCTAGAAGCACGGGATTGTGGACATGAAATATGACAGTAATGCGTTGCCGCGCCGCCCGCCTGCTACCATGGCCCTTCTACAAGGAGCGGTAATGGCTACAAAAGAGAAGTCTTCGACTGGGTTGGCGGCGTTGGTGGAAAAGGCGCTTCAACAGAAGAAGCAGGCTGCCGCCACACAGAAACCGGCAGGGTCTTCCCTGTCGAACCTGGCAGGCCGCAAGCAAATGGGCCGCCCCGCGGGCCGCAAGCGCTGATCGGCGGGCGCTTGAAAGGAAGCGCCGCCTGACCCGCCAGCATTCAACCCATCCCCCACGTTCAATTCACCTGCGCAATCCCCGCTGGCGCCGCCAGCGCGGCGGGCGTTGCCAGGCGGTTCAATCTCCCGCCTTGCTCCACCGTCACGGCATCCACGGCGATATCGCGCAACACGATGCCGGGGGCCACTTCGCCGCCCTTGCGGTAAGCCAGGGGCGGACCTCCATCCACGCTAAGCACCGCCGCGCCATCCGGGCCGGCCGCGATCAGGCCCAGCACGCTGATCTGCGTGCGCATCACCTCGTCTTTTCCGAACCATAGCGCCACCGGCGTGTTGTCGGCGGCGCGCGGCGCGGCGGCGGATACGGCTGGGGGCAGCGGGCCCGGGCGCGGCGCAAGCAGCACGGCGGCCCATACCCCCACGCCCGCGGCCAGCGCCAGCACGGCAAGGACGCGCAGCGCGGCAGGCGCGGAGGGCAGGGAGAGGCGCAAGGAAAGAGGCATGAGGACGACAGCGGATTCAAAAAGCGACGCGCCCGACTATAGCGGTTGTTCATGACAATGCCGAGATCGAAAAACCGCCTTCGATTCAGCTTCCGTACAGCTTTCTGTCATTGCGCTTACACGGCGCCTATCTAGCATGCCGGCAACGCTCAACCTTTGGGGCGAGCATTCATCCGATCCAACTGGGACACCCGCATGCAAGATACGAATCAAGCCAATCGCCGCCGACTCCTGAAGATGCTGGGAGGCGCGCCGATGCTGCCGATCGGCGGCGTCAGCATGGCTGCGCTGCTGGCCGGCTGTAATTCGAGCGACGACGATGACGACAGCGATGGCTCGACGAATCCGAACCCCAATCCGCCGACCACGCCGGTGACCTTCACGTCCGCCGCCTTCACGTCGATGCCCGCGCCGACGCTGGCCACGCCGCAACTGATGGCGCGCACGACCGTCAGCTCGGCGCTGGCGCTGACCTTCAGCGACGGTTCCAAGCGCACCGTCGAACTGGGCTACGAGCCGTTCTTCATGACGGGCGACGCCGTGCCGGACGGCAAGGGCGGCACGATGGTGGCCGGTGGTTACTTCAACCTGGCCGGCGCGCCCATCATGGACAACTCGGTGCCTGCGAAGGCGCGCCAGTTCTTCTCGAACTGTCCGGACGGCACGTCGCTGCTGGCGCTGTCGGAACCGACCAAGGTCGCCGGCGTGGCCGGCAACGCGGTCTACGCCGTGGTGCAGTTCGAATACCAGTCGATGGATCAGGCCGGCAACGACATGTATGGCCTGCTGCCGTCGCCGATCGCCGTGCTGACCCTGTCGCAAGACCCGAACACCGGCAAGCTCAGCCTGGTGAAATACAGCAACGTCGACACGTCGTCGGTACATGGCCTGTGGATCACCTGTGGCGCCAGCCTGTCGCCCTGGGGCACCCACCTGTCCAGCGAAGAGTACGAGCCGGACGCGACGGTCGCCCGCACGCAGGCGTCGTTCCAGACCTACAGCCAGAATGTCTACGGCGACCCCGCCAAGGCCAATCCCTACCATTACGGCCACATGCCGGAAGTGACCGTGCATCCGGACGGCACGGGCACCATCAAGAAGCACTACTGCATGGGCCGCATCTCGCATGAACTGGTGCAGATGATGCCTGACCAGCGCACCGCGCTGATGGGCGATGACGCCACCAACGGCGGGCTGTTCATGTTCGTGGCCGACCGCAAGGCGGACTTGTCGGCGGGCACGCTGTACGTGGCGCAATGGACGCAGACCTCGGGCACGGGCCCGGGCGCCGGCACGCTCAAGTGGATCAAGCTGGGCCACGCCACCAGCGCCGAAGTCAAGGAACTGGCTGACCAGTTGGCGGCGGCCGACATCATGGACGTGCGCACCGTCGACCCGACCGACGCGTCGTTCACCAAGATCCGCTATAGCGGCAAAGACAACTGGGTCAAGCTGCAGCCCGGCCGCCGCCAGGCCGCGGCCTTTCTGGAAACGCACCGCTACGCGGCGATGGTGGGCGGCACGCTGGCCTTCACCAAGATGGAAGGCACGACCGTCAACGCCCGCGACAAGATCGCCTACAGCGCCATGTCGCGCGTGGAATCGTCGATGATCGATGGCAAAGTCCCGGGCCTGAAGGTTGAAGGCAACTCGGCCGGCGCCGTGTACCAACTGCACATGAAGGCAGGCCAGGTGGACACCGACGGCAGCGCGATCGACAGCGAATGGGTGCCGGTGGACATGGGTGCCGTGACGGAACTAATCGGCAAGCCGCTGGCCACGCCGGATGCGCTGGGCAATACGCATGACGCCGATTTCATCTCGAACCCCGACAACCTGAAGTTCTCGGAAAAGCTGCGCACGCTGTTCGTCGGTGAGGACAGTGGCGGCCACGTCAACAACTTCATGTGGGCCTACAACGTCGACACCAAGGCCTTGTCGCGCTTGCTGTCGTGCCCGGTGGCAGCGGAATCCACGGGCCTGCAGGCCGTGGACGAGATCAACGGCTGGACCTACATCACCAGCAACTTCCAGCACGCCGCCGACTGGGGCGCCATCCACGCGGTGGTGCGGCCGACGCTCGAACCGCTGGTCAAGGCCAACTACAAGGACGGCTTCGGCGCGGCCGTCGGTTATCTGACCGGCGTGAAGATTGGCGCGTAAGCCACGCGCGTCAGCGCATGCGAGACGGGGCGGCGCAGGCGCCGCTCCGGCTGCAGTTCCCGGGACCGGTACGCCGGTCCTTTTTCATGCGCGGCGCATCCGCTTTTTTCGCAAAAGATTCCTGATCCGTCGATCAAGCTTTCTGCCCTTTGTTTCATGGGGCCTTCACGTTGAACCGCCACTATGTGCGCAGCGTAAAACCCTGTTCATGAAACGAGAAGATAAGCATGCAAGCATTGAATTGGAGAAGATGGTGCGCCATGTTGCTGGCTACCAGCGCGTTGGCGGGCTGTGGGGGCAGCGACGATGACGACGGCGCCGAGGCGCCTCCCACGACGCCGCCGGTGACCGAACCCGGCAAGCCGGCCGTCGAGAAGGTGCTGTTCATCGGCGTCGATGGATTGACGTATGACGCCATGCGCCGCGGCGTCGCGGACAAGACCCTGTCCAACATCGGGCAGTTGACCCTCACGCGCGCCTGGACGGGCGGCGTGACGGGCGGTGTGACCCAGCAGCCTACGCTGGCCGCTCCGGGCTGGGCCACCTTGCTGACCGGCCAATGGGCCGATGTGCATGGCGTGCGGTCCGACGCCGCAGGCCAGGCGATGAAATCGCCCAGCCTGTTCCAGCGCGTCAAGGCGGCGCGACCCGATGCGCGCCTGGCGGGCGCCTTCAACTCGACGTTGCTGGCCGGCCTGGTCGGCAGCGACCGCGATGCAGGCTACCTGCAAGCCTCCACCGACTGCGCGGGCGTTGACGACTGCGTCGCCACCCAGGCGCGCGACCGCATCACCGAAGGCTACGACGTGGTCGTGGCCCAGTTCGGCGCCGCCGAACGCGCCGCGTCGGACAGTGGCTTCGGCGCCAACTACCAGGCCGTGATCCGCCAGACGGACGCCGCCGTGGGCGTCCTGGCCAAACAGATCGCCGACCGCCGCGCCGCGAACCCCAACGAGAATTGGCTGATCGTCGTGGCGACGAGCCACGGCCTGGGCAAGACGGGGACCGTCGACGGGCTGCCGCTGTCGTCGAACAAGACCATCATGCTGGCGACGAACCAGCCGGCGATGCTGGGCGGCACGGCCGACGATGCATCGTTCGATGGCGTGTGGGACAGCAACTGGTACGCGCTGCCCAGCGCGGCCGACGTCGCGCCGACGATGCTGGCGCATCTGGGCGCGTTGCCGGCCGACGGCCAGTACGACATGGCGGGCACGCCGCTGTCCCAGCCGCTGGCGCTGCGCCGCGTGGCGACCCGCACGTCGATGGACAACAAGACCGTGACGCTGTCCTGGGTGCGCGTGGGCGAGCCCGATGGCGAAATCGTCGTCAGCCGCGACGGCGCCGAAGTGGCGCGCCTGCCGGGCACGGCCACGGAATACGCGGATACGGGCTTCTCGTTCGACACCGAGGGCGTGCATACGTTGAACTACAGCGTGTCCGCGGGACGCGCCGTCAGCGCCACGCGCGCCACGGTGGTGTATGCCAAGCCCGTCGTGCTGTTGCCGTCGCTGCGCACCGGCCTCACCATGCTGTTCCCGTTCGAAGGCAACGTGACCGACATCGCGGCGGGCGGCGGCGTGATCACGCCGTACGACGGCGTGCAGACCCCGGCCTTCGCCGATGCGGGCGTGTTCGGCAAGATGTTCAAGAACGAACGCGGTTCGGCCGCCCTGGGCGCCTTCAAGCTGGATTACCCGGCCGGCCTGCTCGACAGCCTGCAAGTCTTCACGATCGGCTTCTGGTTCCAGTCCGACGGCACGGCCAACGACCGCTCGATCCTGGGCAACAAGGATTACAACTCCGGCGGCAATCCCGGCATCACCATCGCTCAATGGGCCGGTCCCGAACTGCGCTTCAACCTGGCGGGCGGCGGGTCGCGCGTCGACATCAACGGTGTGAAGTTCACGCCCAACAAGCCGGTCTACATCGCCATGACCGTCGACAAGACCGCCAAGACCATGACGGCCTCGGTCTACGACAGCGAACTGGGATTCACGCGCCGCTCGACCGCCACGGGTTCGGTGAACCTGGCGCAAGTGGCCGGCGTCTTCGGGCCGCACATTGGCTTGAACGAAGACGGCCGCGGCACCTACGGCATCTGCTGCGCCGGCACGAAGGGCCCGTACACGATGAACTTCGACGACCTGGCCTTCTGGTCGCGCGCCCTGACCGAGGCCGAGGTGAAGTCGCTGGCCATGTCCGGCAAGTCCGTTTCCGAACTGTTTCCCTGATGTTCCTAGGATAGAAAACCATGAGCAACTCCTTGATCTTGCGCGGTTTGCTGCGCGTCGGCGCGGTGCTGATGCTGACCGCCACCCTGGCCGCCTGCGGCGGCGATGACGGCGACGACAGCAAGCCCGACAACGGCGGCGGGACCGAAACCCCGACGCCCGTGCCGCCCACCCCGGCCAAGCCCGAACTGCGTTGCGCGCCTTGAGCCGCGCTCCCTACCGAGTCATAGGAAACGAATCCGTGAAGTCTGAAAAAGACCCGATCCACGCCGGCAAGCGCCGCTTCCTGCGCAACGCCGCGGCCTCCACCGCCGGCCTGACCGCGCTGTCGATGTTCCCGCCCGCCATCCGCCGTGCGCTGGCCATTCCGGCCAACAACCGCACCGGCACGATCAACGACGTCGAGCATGTGGTCATCCTGATGCAGGAAAACCGCTCGTTCGATATGTATTTCGGCACGTTCAAGGGCGTGCGCGGTTTTGGCGACCGCATCACGATCCCGCTGGCGCAAAACCGTTCGGTCTGGGAACAGACCAATGGGACGCGCGTGGTCATGCCGTATCACCTGGACAGCACGCAGGGCAACGCCCAGCGCGTGTCCGGCACGCCGCACGACTACGTGGATGCGCAGATGGCCTGGGATGGCGGCCGCATGAACCAGTGGCCGCGCTACAAGCAGAACCAGTCGATGGGCTACTACCGCCAGAAAGAGGTGGAGTTCCAGTTCGCGCTGGCTGAAGCGTTCACCCTGTGCGACGCCTACCACTGTTCCACGCACGGCGGCACCAACACGAACCGCCTGTTCCACTGGACCGGCACCAACGACCCGCTGGCGCAGGGCAATGGCCCGTCCACCCGCAACCAGTGGGACAGCCTGGGCGCGTCCACCACCGGCTGGACCTGGACGACGTACCCGGAGCGGCTGCAAAAGGCCGGTGTGAGCTGGACGGTCTACCAGAACCTGCCCGAGAACTTCGGCGACAACCCGTTGGCCGGCTTCCAGCAATACCGCCGCGCCAACGAGCAGGCCGGCAATTCCGCCAACGGCGCCCCGTACCCGGCCTGGACCCCCAGCATGGACGCGGCCAATCCGCTTTACAAGGGCACGGCCAACACCATGCCCGACGGCGGCTTCCTGCAAGCCCTGCGCGACGACGTCAACAATGGCAGGCTGCCGCAGGTGTCCTGGATCGTGGCGCCCGCCACGTACTCCGAGCACCCTGGCCCCTCCAGCCCCGTCCAGGGCGCCTGGTACATCCAGGAAACGCTGGATGCGCTGACGTCGAACCCCGACGTGTGGAGCAAGACCGTCCTGCTGATCAACTTCGACGAGAACGACGGCTATTTCGACCACGTGCCGCCGCCCGCCGCCCCGTCGCTGAACCCGGATGGTTCGATGGCCGGCGCCTCCACGGTCAACACCGACCTGGAACGCCATACGCACGCCTCGGCCCAGGACGCGGCCGACAATCGCGTCTATGGCCCCGGCCCGCGCGTGCCGATGTACGTGGTGTCGCCGTGGAGCCGCGGGGGCTGGGTCAATTCGCAAGCGTTCGACCATACGTCCGTGCTGCGTTTCCTGGAAGCCCGCTTCGGCGTGAAGGAAGAGAACATCAGCCCGTGGCGCCGCGCCGTGCTGGGGGACATGACCTCGGCCTTCAACTTCGCCACGCCGAACAACGAAAAACTGCCTGACCTGAACATCCTGACGCGCTCGAAGTCCGACCAGGAACGCACCGCCCAGGAAGCGCTGACCGCCGTGCCGCTGCCGGACACGACGACGCAAGCCCGCCCGGTGCAGGACAAGGGCCACCGCTACGCGCGCGCCTTGCCCTACGAGTTGCACACGAGCGGCCGCAGCCAGCCCAGCACGGGCAATATGTGGCTGGTGTTTTCCAACACGGGCAAGCAGGCGGCCGTCTTCCATGTGTATGACCGCCTGCATCTGGACCGCCTGCCGCGCCGCTATACGGTGGAAGCCGGCAAGCAGCTGGAAGGCAGCTGGGATACCGCCGCCGACGGTGGCAAGTACGACCTGTGGGTGCTGGGCCCCAACGGTTACCACCGCCATTTCGCGGGTGACCTGGCGCTGGCGCGCACGGCGCAGCTGGACCCGGAAATCCGTGTCTGCTACGACATCGCCAATGGCGACGTCTACGTCAGCTTCATCAACAGCGGCAAAGATGCTTGCACGTTCGAAGTCACGCCCAACGCGTACTACTCGAACAACGAGCGCTGGACGCTGACCGTGCCGGCCGGCAGCAAGGTGGAGCAGCACTGGGCGCTGGAGAACAGCGGCCACTGGTACGACTTCACGGCCCGCCTGGCCGAAGACCCGTCCTACCTGCGCCGCTTCGCCGGCCACGTCGAAACCGGAGAGGCCTCGATGACCGATCCGGCGATGGCAAGCTGACGGCTACGCGGCGGTCTGCGGTTCGCGCGCCCGGAAGGCCGTGGCGCAAGCTTCGCAGATCGCCGCCGTAATGCCCTGGCGCGCATGTTCGCGCCGTTCCAGCATCCCGATGGCCCGCGAAAGCGGGCCTAAGTCTTCGGGCAGCGTCAAGATGCGCAATTCCGGGCTGTGCTGCCAGTTCGAGCCGTTGATCAGCGGCAGCAGGGTCACGCCCACTTCCTGGCGCACCAGTTCCACCAGTGTCTCGATGGCGTTGAGCTCCAGGAATTCGTTCAACGGCACCGCCAGGCGCCGTAGCAGCCGATCGATCTGCAAGCCCGTGCGCTGCGTGCGGTCAAAGCGCAGGAACGGGTTGTTCGCCAGCACCTGACGGGCATCCTTGCCCGGGGCCGCGGCCGGCGCGATCACCACCAGTTGCTCTTCATATAGCGGGGTCCAGCGCGTGCTGGCCATCTTGCGGCCGGCTTCCACCAGGAACGCCGCGTCCAGTTCGCCGTCTTCGACCTTGCCGGCCAGCTCGCTGGCCTTGCCCGACAGGATGCGCACGTCCAGCTTCGGATGGGCCTTTTTCAGGCTCGACACCACCTTGGACAGGGTGCCCATGCAGGACACGATGCTGCCCACCGACACCGCGCCGGCAAGCTCGCCGGGCACGGTGCGCGGCAGCCGCATTCGGTCGTATAAATCCAGTAAATGCTTGATTTCAGGTAGCAATTCCCGGCCGGCTGCGTTAAGAATGGCTAGACGCCCGCTGCGGTCGAACAGTTCGCGGCCCAGCTCCGCCTCCAGCGACCGCATCTGGAAGCTGACGGCGGCCTGGGTCAACGCCACTTGCTCGGCGGCTTCGGAAAAGGAACCGTGATGGGCGACGGCCAGGAAAGTGCGCAAAAACCGGATCGTACTCATAAAATTTTCTTTTATGACGGAACAAAAAATCAAATTGATTTAATTAGATCACGAGAGTACCTTCGCCTGCTTAACCGTTCAGACCGTTTAGAGACAAGCCAATGAAAACCTTTGACTGGGTCAACCCGTATCCCTCCGTTCGCATCCCGCTGTTTGCGCGCAACGTGGTGTCCACGTCGCATCCGCTGGCAGCCCAGGCCGGGTTGCGCATGCTGCTCAAGGGCGGCAACGCCGTGGACGCCGCCATTGCGGCCGCCGCCACGATCGTCCTGGTTGAACCGGTTTCCTGCGGCCTGGGCGGCGACTGCTTCGCCATCGTCTGGGACGGCAAGGAACTGCATGGCTTGAACTCGTCGGGCGTGGCGCCGGCCGCCTGGAACACCGAATACTTCAAGGCCAAGTACGGCACGGGCCCGGACGGCCTGGCTATCCAGCCCAAGCGCGGCTGGGACGCCGTGACGGTGCCGGGTGTCGTGGCCGGCTGGGCCGCGCTGCACGAAAAGCTGGGCAAGCTGCCGTTTGAGCAACTGTTCGAGCCCGCCATTGAAATCGCCGAGCGCGGCTACGCCGTGCCGCCGGTGGTGGCGCACAAATGGAATGCCGCCGCCGAAGAGCTGAAGTCGCAGCCGGGTTACGCCCAGGCGTTCATGCCCGAAGGCCGCGCGCCCAAGGTCGGTGAACACTTCCGTTTCCCGGACGCGGCCAACACGCTGCGCCGCATCGCCGAATCCGGCGGCCGCGACTTCTACGAAGGCGAACTGGCCGAACGCATCGCTGCTTTCAGCAAGGAATGCGGCGGCGCGATGACGCTGGAAGACCTGCGCAACTACCGCCCGGACTGGGTCAAGCCGATTTCCAAGTCGTACCGCGGCTACGAGCTGCACGAGATTCCGCCGAACGGGCAGGGCATCGCCGCGCTGATCGCGCTGGGCATCGTCGAACGCTTCGACATGTCGGACATTCCCGTGGACTCCGTGCAGTCGCAGCACATCCAGATCGAAGCCATGAAACTGGCGTTTGCCGACCTGTACAAGTACGTGGCCGACCCGCGCGCCATGCAGGTGACGCCCGAGCAGATGCTGTCGGACGCCTATCTGGACAGCCGCGCCAAGCTGATCCGCCTGGACCAGGCCACCCATTTCGAAGCCGGCCGCCCGCACGCCGGCGGCACCATCTACCTGACCGCCGCCGACGAAAACGGCATGATGATCTCGTTCATCCAGTCCAACTACATGGGTTTCGGGTCGGGCGTGGTCGTGCCGGGCACCGGCATCAGCATGCAGAACCGCGGTGTCGGTTTCTCGATGGACCCCAAGTCCGCGAACGTCGTCGAGGGCGGCAAGCGCCCGTTCCACACCATCATCCCGGGTTTCCTGACGCGCGGCGGCAAGCCGGTCATGAGCTTCGGCGTGATGGGCGGCGACATGCAGCCGCAGGGCCACATGCAGACGGTCGTGCGCATGATCGACTACCACCAGAACCCGCAGGCCGCCTGCTGCGCGCCGCGCTGGAAGGTCAACCGCGACTTCACGCTGGATATCGAGACCAATATGAAGGCTTCCACCATTGCGGGCCTGAAAGACCTCGGGCATGCTTTGAAGTCCGTTGACGATCCCTATATGGACTTCGGCGCCGGCCAGTTCATCTGGCGCATGTCCGAGAACGACAACGAACTGGGTTATGTCGCCGCCAGCGACAGCCGCCGCGACGGCCAGGCGGTCGGCTTCTAAGCCGGCTTCTACATTCAAGCTCGCAAGCAACAAGGGGAAAAACACAATGAAACGCTTGACCATGACCTTCGGCGCCAGCTTGCTGGCGCTGGCTGCCGGCGTGGCGTCCGCCCAGAACATCCGGATCGGCCTGCAGGAAGACCCGGACGTCCTGGACCCCCACCGCGCCCGTACTTACGTGGGCCGCATCGTGTTCACGTCGCTGTGCGACAAGCTGGTGGACATCGATCCCAAGCTGCATTTCGTGCCGCAATTGGCCACGTCGTGGTCGTTCAGCCCCGACAACAAGGTGCTGACCTTCAAGCTGCGCGAAGACGCGCTGTTCCATGACGGCACGAAGTTCGACGCGCCGGCGGCCAAGGCCAACCTGGAACGCGCCATGAGCCTGCCGGACAGCCTGCGCAAGGGTGAACTGGCTTCGGTCGAAAAAGTGGACGCGCCGGATGCGTCCACGCTGGTGCTGACCTTGAAGAAGCCTGACGCCACGTTGCTGGCCCAGCTGTCCGACCGCGCCGGCATGATGCTGTCGCCCAAGACCTTCGCCGACGCCGACGTCGCGTCGGTGGGCCGCAAGCCCGTGTGCTCGGGCCCGTACAAATTCGTCGAACGCATCCAGAACGACCGCATCGTGCTCGAGAAATTCGACCAGTACTACGACGCCAAGGACTACGCCTTCAAGCGCGTCACCTTCCTGCCCATCCCCGACACCACGGTCCGCCTGTCGAACCTGCGCGCGGGCGACCTGGACATGCTGGAGCGCTTGAATCCGTCGGACGCGCCGCAGGTCAAGAACGACGCCAGCCTGACGTTTGCGCCGGTGGCAGGGCTGGGTTTCCAGCAGTTCATGTTTAACGTGGGCAACGGCAAGCGGGCCGAAGACAACCCGTTCAAGAACAAGCTGGTGCGCCAGGCGTTCCAGTACGCGCTGGACCGCAACGCCATCAACGACGTGGCAGGCGGCGGCATCTTCGAACCCGCCCAGCAGCCGTTCCCCCCGGCCAGCCCCTATCACAGCGACAAGTTCCCGGTCACCAAGCGCGACGTGGCCAAGGCCAAGGCGTTGCTCAAGCAGGCCGGATTCGACCGCGTGAAGGCTGAACTCGTGTTCGGCAACAACACCACGACCTCGTCGATTGCCGAGATCGTCCAGGCAATGGCCTCCGAAGCGGGCTTCGACCTGTCCTTGCGCCCGACCGAGTACGCGGCCTTGCAGAAGGAATCGTCGGCGGGCAATTTCCAGATCGTGATGCTGGGCTGGTCCGGCCGGGTCGATCCCGACGGCAACGTGCACGCCTTCGTGACGTGCAAGGGCGCGCTGAACGATGGCCATTACTGCAACCCGGAAGTGGACAAGCTGCTGAACGAGGCCCGCACGGTGCCCGACGAAGCGCGCCGCAAGGAAATCTACGACCAGGCGCAGACCATCATCCAGGACGAGCTGCCGGGCGTGTACAACTACTACCAGCCGTGGCCGTTCGCCATGGGCAAGAAGGTCAAGGGCTTTACGCCGTATCCTGACGGCATGATCCGCCTGAAGGGTGTGACGTTCGCGCAGAAGTAATGACGAAGCGCGGCGGCCCCCGGGGTCGCCGCGCGCCGTTGAACGCGACGACGCATTCAATGGTTCTTTGCGGCGGCCGCGCGCCGGGCGATGTTGGCCTGACGCCGTCCGCCGTTCCTGTTCTACGGTTTTTCCCACATGCTTAAACTCATCTTGCGCCGCGTGGTCGTCGCGATACCGACACTGATACTGGTGTCGATGATCGTCTTCATGCTGCAAAAAATCCTGCCCGGCGATCCGGTGCTGACACTGGCCGGCGAAGAGCGCGACCCGGCCGTCCTGGACTACCTGCGCGACAAATACCGCCTGAACGATCCCTTGCCCGTGCAATACGCGGCCTGGGCCGGCCAGGTGCTGCAGGGCGACCTGGGCAAGTCGCTCCGCACCGACGTGCCCGTCACGACGCTGATCGCGCAAAAGCTGCCCGTCACTCTGCAATTGGCCGCGATGGCGATGTTCTTCGCGCTGCTGATCGGCATCCCGATGGGGATCATCGCAGCGGTGCGCAAAGGCAAACCCATTGAAATGGGGGCCAACATCGCGGCGCTGTCCGGCATGTCGATCCCCAATTTCTGGCTGGGGATCATCCTGATCATGGTGGTGTCGGTGCAGTGGAAGCTATTGCCGGCCTCGGGTTACGTGTCGCCGGCGGAAGACTTCTGGCTGTCGATCAAGACGATGCTGATGCCGTCACTGGTGCTGTCCACGGCGATCGCGGCCTACCTGATGCGGCACACGCGTTCTTCCATGCTGGAGGCCCTGTCCGCCGACTACGTGCGCACCGCGCGCGCGAAGGGCGTGTCGCCGCGCAGCGTGGTGCTGCGCCACGCCTTGCGCAATGCGCTGATGCCGATCGTCACGCTGGTGACCTTGCTGTTCGGCGAATTGCTGGCCGGCGCCGTGCTGACCGAGCAGGTCTTCACGATCCCGGGCTTCGGCAAGCTGGTGGTGGACGCGGTGTTCACGCGCGACTATGCGGTGGTGCAGGGCGTGGTGCTCTGCGTGGCGGTGGGCTTCATCCTGATGAACCTGCTGGCCGACATTCTGTACATCCTCGTCAATCCCCGCCTGAGGCACTCATGAGCGCACTTCCTGCAACGGCCGCAGCCGTCACGCCGCCCCGCAGCCGCAACCGCGCCTGGGGAAAATTCAAACGCAACCACATCGCGATGCTGGGTCTGGGCATCGTGGCGTTCTTCGTCCTGCTGGCCGTCCTGGCGCCGTTCATCGCCAACCACGACCCCCTGCAGACAAGTTTCACCACCATCCGCAAGGCGCCGTCGGCGTCTTACTGGCTGGGCACGGACGAACTCGGCCGCGACATCTTCAGCCGCATGGTCTACGGCGCCCGCGCCTCCCTGATGGCTGGCCTGGTGTCCGTGCTGATCGCGCTGGTCGTGGGCGTGCCGTTCGGCCTGGCGGCCGGTTACTTCGGCGGCTGGACCGACAGCTTCATCTCGCGCGCCACCGAGGCGCTGCTGGCCATCCCGTTCCTGATCCTGGCCATTGCGCTGGCCGCCTTCCTGGGGCCCAGCCTGACCAACGCGATGATCGCCATCGGCGTATCGGCGGCGCCCAAGTTCGTGCGCCTGACGCGCGGGCAGGTGCTGGCGGTGAAGAACGAAGACTATGTGCAAAGCGCCCGCGCGCTGGGCGCATCCGACCTGCGCATCATCGGCCGGCACGTGTTCCCCAACGTGATGCCGCCGCTGATCGTGCAGGCGACGATCACCATCGCCACGGCCATCATCGCCGAGGCCAGCCTGTCCTTCCTGGGCCTGGGGCTGCAGCCGCCGACGCCGTCGTGGGGCTCAATGCTGAACACGGCCAAGAACTTCATGACCCAGGCGCCCTGGATGTCGATCTTCCCTGGATCGGCCATTTTCCTGGTGGTGCTGGGCTTCAATCTGCTGGGCGACGGGCTGCGCGACGCGCTCGATCCGCGTCAGGAAAAGTAATCACTATGGCAATCATGGATCCCAAACGCGTCGTGCAGGTCAATGACCTGACCGTGCGCTTCAAGACCCCCGAGCGCACGGTCGAAGCCGTGCGCAACGTGTCGTTCCACGTCGATCGCGGCGAAACCCTGGCCATCGTGGGCGAGTCCGGTTCGGGCAAGTCCGTGACGTCGCTGGCGCTGATGCGCCTGGTGGAGTACGGCGGCGGCAAGATCGTCAACGGCGACATGTTCCTGCGCCGCCGCAACGGCGAGGTGCTGGACCTGGCCCACGCGCCCGACTCCACGCTGCAACGCGTGCGCGGCGCCGACGTGGCGATGATCTTTCAGGAACCGATGACGTCGCTGAACCCCAGCTTCACGGCCGGGAACCAGATCGCCGAGGCGCTGCAGCTGCACCAGGGGCTGGACGCGGCCGGCGCGCGCGCCGAAACGCTGCGCATGCTGGAACGCGTGCGCATCCCGGAGGCCCGCGCCATCCTGGACCGCTATCCGCACCAGTTGTCGGGCGGCATGCGCCAGCGCGTGATGATCGCGATGGCGTTGTCGTGCAAGCCGCAATTGCTGATCGCCGATGAGCCGACGACGGCGCTGGATGTCACCATCCAGGCCCAGATCCTGCAACTGATCCGTCAACTGCAGGAAGAGATGGACATGGGCGTGATCTTCATCACGCACGATATGGGCGTGGTGGCCGAGGTGGCCGACCGCGTGCTGGTGATGTACCGCGGCGACAAGGTGGAAGAGGGCGGTTCGGACGAGATCTTCGCGCGCCCGCAACACGCCTATACGCGCGCCTTGTTGTCGGCCGTGCCGCGCCTGGGCGCGATGCACGGCACCGACGAGCCCGCGCCGTTCCCGCTCTTGAAAGTGGAGGAAGCCGCCCACGTCGCCGATCCGGCCGCGTTGGTGGATGCGCCCGCGGCCGCGCCGAGCACCGTGCGCCGCGAGAACGGGCCGGTGCTGAAGGTGCGTGACCTGACGACCAGTTTCGATATCACCGGCGGCATCCTGGGCCGGGTGCAAAAGCGCGTGCATGCGGTCGAAAAAGTCAGCTTCGACCTCTACCCCGGCGAGACCCTGTCGCTGGTGGGCGAGTCCGGTTGCGGCAAGACCACGACGGGCCGGTCGCTGCTGCAATTGGTCAAGAGCAAGAGCGGCACGATCGAGTTCGATGGCAAGAACATCGGCGCGTTGCGCGGTAGCGCGATGCAGACCTTGCGTCAGCACATCCAGTTCATCTTCCAGGACCCGTTCGCGTCGCTGGACCCGCGGATGACGGTGGGCTATTCCATCATGGAGCCGCTGTTGATCCACGGCGTGGCCCGCGGCAAGGCCGCGCAGGACCGCGTGCGCTGGCTGATGGACAAGTGCGGGCTGCTGCCCGAAATGATCGACCGTTATCCGCACGAGTTCTCGGGCGGCCAGCGTCAGCGGATCTGCATTGCGCGGGCGTTGGCGCTGAATCCCAAGGTCGTGATCGCGGACGAATCGGTGTCGGCGCTGGATGTATCGATCCAGGCGCAAATCGTGAATCTGTTGCTGGATCTGCAACGTGAACTGGGCGTGTCGTTCCTGTTCATCTCGCACGATATGGCGGTGGTGGAACGCGTGAGCCACCGGGTGGCGGTGATGTACCTGGGGCAGATCGTCGAGATCGGGCCGCGCCGCGCGATCTTCGAGAATCCGCAGCATCCCTATACCAAGAAGCTGATGGCGGCGGTGCCGATCGCGGATCCGCAGCGGCGGCACCGGGAGCGGTCATTGCTGGTGGACGAGATTCCCAGCCCGATGCGCAAGCTGGGGGATGATCCGTTGGTGGAGCCGTTGGTGGCCGTGGGTGACGGGCATTTTGTGGCGCGGCATGCCATTGGGGTGTATTGAGGCGGGGTTGCCGGGTGCTTAGGGTGCATTCGGCGTTTGGCCGGTTGCGTTCTTAACGTGCAGTCGGCGCCGGGGGGGGGGGGGGGGGGGGGGCAGCGGGTAGGTGCCGGCGTCAAGCTGGCCTAAGCGCCCGCATCGGATGAAGAAACACACAAGGGCGCTGAATAATCATAAACA